>DAONEZ010000017.1:0-13731 GCA_035403345.1 Anaerolineaceae bacterium | reverse complement strand
AAAAATGCGCTTGAACATCGATGCAAAACGACGCATCGGAAAAGCTGCGGTTGGGATGATCAATCCACGCGACGTCGTACTTTTCGATTCGGGTTCCACAACCATTCAGATCATTAAACAGATCCCTGCTGAATTACGCCTGGGCGGGTCCATTCGGCTGGTAACCAATTCCGTGTCCATCTCACAGGAAGTTCTGAGTTGGCCTTCGCCGAACTTGATCATCCTGGGGGGCATTTATCTCCCTGATTACCAGGCTACGGCTGGCCCTCAGACGCTCAGCCAATTAATGGATTTAACCGCCGATATTGTGTTCCTTGGAGCAGACGGGCTGACGATCAACGGAGGGGCAACGACCGCAGATATCCTGATGGCAGAGGTGGATCGCTTGATGGTTGAGCGCAGCCGTCGGACGATCCTGGTAGTCGACTCCAGTAAGTTTGGACGCATCGGATTTGTTCCTGTCAAGCCAGTCACTGCCTTCCAGACCATCATCAGTGATACAGGCGCACCGCCAGATATTGTAGAGGAGCTGCGTAATAAAGGAGTGGAAGTAATCCTGGTTTAGTTGTTTGGGATATAACATTCAACCTAAGCAGAAGGAAGAGCATATGACCGTATATCATGACGTTTTCCAAATCCAATCTGACCGCCGCCCCACCTTTGAAGATGTGACCGAGCGGGTGATTGAAGTGTTAAGGAACTCAAATATCCATGATGGGATCCTGGTCGTTTTTTCACAGCATACCACATGCAGTGTCCTGATCCAGGAGGCTGCTGATGATGTGAATTACTGGGGCACCGAGTTATTGATGCAAGACCTGGTGAATGTCCTGGAGAAGATCATTCCCACCTGCCGCACCGAGAGCCAGTATCTCCATCCTGGTCCAAAGCATATTGAAGCGGCGAGAGGACGCCAGGAAGAACCTGCCTGGTCGCTTAACACCGATGCACATTTGCGATCTGTTATATTGGGGCGTTCAGTGTCAATCCCTGTCATCGATGGCAAGATGGAATTGGGCGAATTTGGTCGTATTTATTTTGCTGATTTTGACCAGGTGAGAGCTCGGCAGCGAAATGTAAGGGTGCAAATCGTTGGTGAATAGTTACCGTATCAATGAACTGAAGCACTCGGCAACATGGCGCAGGTTGATTTTAAGATAAAGGTAATTGGATTGGGTTAATTCTGAAATCTGGTGAGGAGTTTCATTGCAATGAAGACACTGATCCGCGCACCTTTCTTTGAAACCAGCGTTAAGAATTACATCTATGGGGATGCTGTCCTTGAATATGCCATGGCTGCAGATTCCGCAGCAAAAACTTATGACATCGACGTCATTTTTGTCACTCCATATACCGAGATTCGGCGGATATGCGAAAATACCGACCGAATAATTGTTTTTGCTCCTTATATGGATGCTTTAAGACCGGGACGCGGACTTACTGAAATATTGCCTGAAGCTTTGAAAGCAGCTGGGGCAAAAGGGGTCGTGCTCAACCATTCTGAACGTCCTATGTCACTAAACGCTCTAAAGAAGACCATAGATCGAGCCAACGAACTCGAATTGCTTACCTTTGTGTGCGCGGACACGATCAGTGAAGCACAGGCGATTGCCCATCTACATCCTGATATTATGAATCCAGAACCCACTGAGTTAATTGGAAGCGGCCAGGTGAGCGGGATGGGCTATGTTAAGGAGGTCATCAAGGCAGTCAAGGCGATCGATCCCAACATATTGGTCGAACAGGCTGCAGGAATTACGACCGCCCACCAGGTATTTGATTTCATTATGGCAGGGTCGGAAGCAGCAGGCTCCTCCTCTGGCATCCTCAATTCTCCAGACCCTTATGAATTACTGAATGATATGGTTCATTCTGTCCGTAAGGCAAAAGATGAACTGGCCAAACAATCACAATAAATTTACTAACGCGGATAATTAGAGGCAAGGATCATGATCTATAGGGAAGAAGTCCATCTGGAATCCAAAGGCGGGTTGCCGACTTATCATAATGTGACGAACCATGCCAGAAATATCCTGAAAAAATCCGGCATTCAAAATGGGATTGTTGTTGTGTATTCGCATCACACAACGTGCGGCGTTATTATCGATGAATGTGGATTTGATTTGGCAACAAATGGATTAGAAATGCTGCAGCAAGATTTTATCGACGCGTTGGAAAAAATAATGCCAACTTTTCGGGTTGAGGGGATGTATCAGCATCCAGGCCCGAAAGCACTCAAATTTGGAGAGGAACATGACGAAGATGCCATTAGCTGCCGAAATACGGATGCCCACCTGCGATCTGCATTGGTAGGCAGAAGTGAAACAGTTGTGGTCATCGACGGGAAACTAGACCTGGGCGAGTTTGGCAATATCTACTTTGTAGATTTTGACCAGACCAGGGCGCGGCAAAGGACGGTCCAGATACAGGTCATGGGGGAGTAGCCAAACAATGTTGTTTATGGAACCATAGAAGTTTTCTGTGTTACCGCGAATAGGTCTTCCTGTAAAAAACCGCCTTCCAGAAATGGAGGGTGGTTCATTTGCACCCAATTACCTAATTACTGGCTGTCATCACAGGTCGGAACTTATACCCGCGTGTACCTTCGACGGGTACAGACGATCATGGTCTTATGAAGCGCCGAGTACCGGTCTAAACTTATACCCGCGTGTACCCTCGACGGGTATTGAAGATCATGGTCTTATGATGCGCCGAGTACCGGTCTACACTTATAACCGTAATTCCGATAAGGACGAATTTGCAGTGGTTAGGGTTGTGATTTGAAACCAATTTCTCTAGCGGAAAAGACATAACAGGTAATCGGGTAGTACGCCTTAAATTGGGACATGAACGGAGTAGGAGTGTTTGATGGAATATTAGCAGGAATTGAAAAGGAGGTTATGAACCATTGGATGGGGACTGAGAGTGATACGATGAATTCTCTCGTAGGAGCGAAGCTATCGGGTTGAGTACATCTAAAGAAATTAATACCATCCACTATCCTGGCTTACCAGTCTTCAAGCGCTTGAGCTTCTCTGGCATATTGAATCGCCCCATTTCTTCTGCTGAAAAAGCGTACTCTAAGTTTTTATCTTTAAACAATTGCAGGGGCAGAAAAATCACCACGGTGGCAAGTATCATGAATCCAATACCTGCAATCCAATGCCATGGCTGGAGAAGTCCATTAACATAAATATACCTGATGTAATATATGCCGATTGGCCAATGGAGGAATACCACTGCAGCTAATCCCGGGTTATACCAGGATTTCATCTTTATATTGGCAAAAATCCAATGCATCATTAACTGGGCCATACCAAAAAGGATTTGAGCCAGACCGAGCCAGATCAGGTTTGGAAAAAAGATTGGCAGAATATAAAACGGATAACCACCAACCACATTGACAAAAAAACAGTTTTTGCGGTTCAGTAGATACCTGTCTGGAACTTCTTTCTTACCAATTATGACTGAATTCATCACTGCTGGAAATCCACCAGGAAAGGCATACTCTTCAAATTGATGAATTAATAACGCCATGAAGCTCAATGTGAGGATTTTGCTCAGAGGATTGAATCCCTCTCCGAAAAATCCAATCACATAAGCTAATACTACAAATAGCACACCACCGATGTAATACCAATTCTTGTATTAAAACTTGAGAATTTCATGACGCTCCCCCTTTATTCTTGTCGGTTTATGCATTCCTGAATTTATTAATCTTTTCCCGGGCAAACCTATACACTAAAGGCTTACTTCTTCGCGCGCAAGGTGGTCAGCCCGATCAGGCGTGACACAACCACAGCCACGTAACCCACACCAGTGAACTGTTCCAGCATAACCAATACGCGCGCCGGGTTGGAGACAGGAGTGATGTCGCTCAAGCCGGTCGCCGAAAGGTTGGTAAAGCTTAAAAAGAGCAGTTCAATGAACGGTCTGGAAATGGAAGGGTCTGTGGAACTAATAAAACTTCCCGGAACCCATTGTTGGAGCACCAGGTATAAATGTGCGTACCCCCAGGCGAATAGAGTGAATGTAGTGCCAGCAGCGAACAGTTCATCAATGGTTACGTTGTAATCCGACATCATGTAGGCAATCATGCTACCCGCGGCATAGAAGTACAGCACTCCCTCAACCAGCGAGGATAGTGCGATGAGTGTGGGGTTGACTATGAAAATTGACAGTATGGTGAGAAGAAATGCGGGGATGGCCAGCGCCAGGGCGATCCAGGATACTGCCGGGCTGCGGAAAACGACCCATACCACCAGGGTTAATACCAATATGCCAAACGCACTGATCAGCGCGCGGCCGTTGTGGCTGTCGTCAATCAAGGCGTAAAGGATGAGCAGGATGATCTGAGCCGCCAGCAGGAAGGCGGAGGGATGATAATTCCAGAGTTTGGCGCGCAGTCTTGTGCCGTTGGTTTTGAAATTCATAAGACTATTTTAGCGGAATCAGCCCAAACCGACGTGAGATTCAGTAAAAACGGTTTTTCGAGATCTTGAAATCAAAGCCCCCCCTATTTTGGATCTGATGACGCGCAGCGAAAACCAGAATCGCGTGCGCCGTTGAAAGCAGGGTCATAACTGCGGGAAGCCACTCGGATGAACACCCAGTTGCTGCCCCAGCCACCACCGTGATATACCTTATAGGTGCCGCTTTCAGGTCCGGTGGGGTTATCAGTTGGAGAGGAAGTGTAAAAACCCACGGCATGCCAGTCACGCACCTCTGATCTGGCTGTGCTCAGTGTGATTAAGGAGGGTGGATTCATATAAAAAACCATGCCAAAACCTGCCAAATCGGGATAGGTTCATTCATGAAACATCAGCTGATGAGACTCGGGTCAGGAAGAAGTAGTCGTTAATAAAGATCAATCGATTCCAGTAAGGCATTGAGAGGGAAAAATCGGCCTACTGAAAATTTGTATTTTATGCTGTATTTTGCACTATTTGAACTGTAAATTGACCTATAGAAATCATACGTGTAATCCGGATTGCTGTGTTCAAGTCCCCCTTTAAACAAAAAAGTGATCCACCAGGGACTTGAACCCTGAACCCACTGATTAAGAGTCAGTTGCTCTGCCATTGAGCTAGTGGACCAAACTTCGGTGACTATTATAATCCAAAAAGATGGACTGTCAAATTTTCCTAATAGTTCACCTTTAGGTCCATGCCCTCGTACAGCGACGCAACCTCTTCTCCATATCCGTTGAACAACAGCGTCTCACGGTGACCGGTCTCACCAGCACGCACCTCGGAGGACTGCGACCAGCGCGGGTGTGGTACCCCCGGGTTGACATTAGCGTAGAATCCATACTCGCGCGGGTTGATCTTGTTCCAATAGGTCTCGGGCTGTTCGGCTGTCAATTCGATTTTGACGATGGACTTGATGCTCTTGAAGCCGTACTTCCAGGGAACCACCAGGCGGATGGGCGCGCCTACCTGCGGGGTAAGAGGCTTTTGATAGACCCCCCAGGCCATCAGGGTCAGGTCGTGCATGGCTTCGTCCAGCCTCAAGCCCTCGGTGTAAGGCCAGAGATAACTTGAGGATTGCTGACCGGGCATCTGCTCGGGATCGAGCAGGGTGGTGAATTTTATATATTTCGCTTCAGGCAGAGGAGCGAGGTCTTTCAACAGCTTGTGCAGCGGAAAGCCGTACCAGGGGATGACCATGGACCAGGTCTCGACGCAGCGCATACGATAAATGCGTTCCTCCGCCGGGTACTTGGCGATCAGGTCAGAAGCGTCTATGGTCATGGGATTTCCAACCAGTCCGCCAATTTCGATCGGCCAGGGGGCGGTCTTGAAATTCGCAGCCTGTTTGGCGACATCGGACTTGCTCACCGTGAATTCATAAAAGTTGTTGAAATTGTTGATCCTATCCTCAGTGGTGAGTTCCTCAGCCAGGTTTACTTCGGTCGGGGTGGGCCGGGGAGTTGGAGGAACCTCGGTCGGCTTCACGCCGCAGGCTGCCAGGGCGAAAGCGGTTCCGAACATCGCGGAAAGGCGCAGGAATTTTCGCCGGTTGAAAAACAACGGCTCAGGTGTGATGGTTTCGGTTTGATTGGAATTAGGTTTTGCTGTATTCATAAATACCTCTAATAGTTAATTCAGACTTAATTTATCTTGATTATGGTATCACTACCAGCCAGGAATGACAATGCATCGTATAAGCATTCCCGCCTTATTGTGAATTGCGAGGAAAGCGATTTGTTTAGTTCAATTGCCGCATGGAAGGACGGAATAACTGGCAAGCAGAAGTAACTGCGAAGATAACGATTGCGCACACAAATATGGCAATCGGCAGCCCAAATTGGCTCCCCAACCAGCCGGTGAGCAACGCCCCGATCGGCATGCTGCCCTGGAAGACAAGGATGTAAACGCTCATGATCCGCCCGCGCAACGCATCCGGGATATGTGTTTGGATGAGGGCGTTGCTGATGTTGACCACTGACATCAGACTCCAGCCTAATATGACCAGCATCACCAACGATACAGGCAGTACCCGGAATACACCCAAGAGGAATAAAGAAAAAGGCATGACGAGGTTGCCGATGCTCCAGATTTTGCCCCTCACGATACGAGATCCCAAATAGGCGATCATCAGCGCCCCGGCCAGGGAGCCGACCCCGCGGGCGGAAAGCAACAAACCGTTGGTCTTCACATCCCCGCCCAGTACTGTGGTTGCCCAGGCTGGCAGCAAGGTCATCAGGCTGAAGCCGAACATTGAAACTGCGCCCAGGTTAATTAACAATGTGCGAATATCGGCATCCCCAAAGGCATACTTCAAACCTTCCTGCAGGCTTCGCAGCGGAGACTGGGTTGGAGGGACATACTCTCGTTTTGGAATTCGCATCAGGAAGAGAGCGATGAGCACCGCAATAAATGATATGGCATTGATGGTAAAGCACCAGCCCGGGCCCAGCCAGGCATACACCAACCCGGCGACGCTGGGTCCGATGACAGTGCCCAGGTTGAAGATCGAGCTATTGAGCGCGATGGCATTGGTCAGGTCTTCCTTGGGGACCATTTCCACTACAAAGGCCTGTCGGGCGGGAGCATCAAAAGCGTTGGCGGTTCCCAACAAGAAGGCGAGCACGATGATATGCCAGGCTTGCACAGTGCCGGTGAAGGTCAAAATTGCCAGGACCGCGGCCAGCACCATCATCGAAGCCTGGGTGATAATGATCATTTTGTGCCGCGAGATGCGATCGGCAATCAGACCACTATAAAGCGAGAAAAGCCAGATAGGAATTCCGCTCGCAAACCCGGCCACTCCTAGCAAGATCGGGGATTTGGTCAGCTCGTACAGCAGGTACCCCTGGGCAGTGGATTGCATCCAGGTGCCGATCAATGAAACGCACTGACCGATGAACCACAAGCGGAAGTTGGGGTGCTGGAGGGCTGCGAAGGTCTGTGAGACTCTGGAGGAGAACATAATGTCGGATAATTATAAACAATTTCAGCATGAAGGATTGACGGTTTGCCCCTTGACCTGCAGGTAAAAATGAGTACACTATTAGTATCTAAACCTTGAAAGGAGGAACCAACAATATGGCATCGGTCAGCGTTTTATTTAAACGATATTGTTGCGCGCCTCCTGAGGGATCACAGGGTTAGTTTCCTGCATGTCACATCACCACAGGCCCCGCGCTTGTGGTTTTTTGTTAATACCACCATCGCATCCGACATTAGAAAACAGGAAGAAAATGAACTTTCAGATCATAAACGATTTAGATGATGGAGAGGACCTCTCCATCTTGAACGTGACCGTACGCAACTCACAATCCAGCCAGCGTCAGCGCAAAGGCAAGGTGCTGCTCAAACAAAAGGGCAGCCAGCAGATCGAGCGCAAGGTCAATCCCTTTGACGAAGCCAGCTACCCTTATTCCTATCATGCCTCGCAGCATGAAAAGCAGTGGATGCTGGAATCGCTGAGCGAATTCCATGAGCAGAACTGGATCGAGGACGTGCTGGCACAGGTGAAGGGTGGCAAGGAAGCCACGTTGTACCTGTGCACCGCTCCAGCCAGGATGGCACAATCTTTACTGGCGGCCAAGGTATATCGTCCACGCCGCTTCCGAAATCTCAAAAAGGATCACCTGTACCGCGAGGGACGCGACCAGTTGGATGCCACCGGCAAGATCATCCTGGATGACCGCGCACACCATGCCATGCAAAAGAAGACCGGTTTCGGGCTGGAATTGCTGCACTCCTCCTGGGTAGGGCATGAGTTTCACACCATGCAGCTGCTCTCCGAAGGCGGGGTCGATATGCCCCGGCCGTACGTGAGCAGCGACAATGCCATCCTGATGGACTACATCGGTGACGAAGGCAGTGCAGCACCGACCTTGAACACGGTAAGTCTCACCAGCAGCGAGGCACGGATACTGTTCCAACGCGTGATACACAACATCGAATTGATGCTGGTGCTCAACCGCGTGCATGCCGACCTGTCCGCTTATAACATCCTCTACTGGGAAGGCGCGATCAGCCTGATCGATTTTCCCCAGGCCATCAACCCGGAAGAGAATCACAATGCCTACCGCATCTTTCAGCGTGACGTGATGCGCGTATGTGAATACTTCACCAGCCAGGGCGTCAGAACTGATTGGGCGGGATTGGCTCAGAAGTTGTGGACCGGTAGGGGCAGAGGAACGGTCATTGAGGTTGATCCGCTCTACCTGGACGCTGAAAAAGCAGAAGACCGGCGAGTGTGGGAACGGCAGATCAAAAAGTAAAATTTGCACATGAGTTTTCGGGGGTATTGTCAGCTGACTGACTATTGAATTGGAAGTAAACGAACTTTCTGTGAGAGCCTGAGGAAAATTCAGGCTCTCTCTCTAAAACTGGCATATAATCTTTTCAACAGGTTTTTATAGCGAGGAAAAATGAACGAAATTATCGAAACCATCTTTAAACGCCGCAGTGTACGCAAGTTCACTGACCAGCCCGTGGAGCGCGAAAAACTGGAATTACTGATGCAGGCTGCCATGGCTGGACCCAGCGCAGTGAACGCGCAACCCTGGGAATTTGTGGTCATCACAGAAAAAGAGGTGCTGGATAAGCTGCGCCTGGTGCTGCCCTTTGCGAAGATGGCTGCGCCGGCGGCCATTTGCGTGTTGGGCAGTTCCCGCCGTCAGCGCAACAAGGCTGGCGACCGTTTCTGGGTGCAGGATTGCAGCGCAGCCACGGAGAATATCCTGCTGGCAGCCACCTCGCTCGGCTTGGGATCGGTGTGGATCGGAGTCCATCCCATTACGCTGGTTACGCGCCTCGTAAAGGATATCCTTAACCTTCCAGATGGCGTGACCCCGCTTAATTTGATCTTGCTGGGTTACCCGGCGGAGGAGCCGCCTGCGCGAACGCAGTATGATGAATCAAGGGTGCAGTGGGGACCGTTCCCCAAAGAGGAATCAAAGACACGTATTTTGAACGCCAAACCCCGGCGCAGTGAAATAACGGTCGAGAATGATGAGGAGCATGAGCATGGACATCGCTGAGATGACTGTGGATGATTATGAGGATGCCTTTTCCCTGTGGCAGCGCTGCGAGGGCATCGGGTTGAGCGATGCGGACGAATTTGAGCCGCTCAGCCGCTTCCTCGAGATGAATCGCGGTCTTTGTTTCACAGCCCGCATGGACGGCGAACTGGTGGGCACATGCCTGTGCGGCTCGGACGGTCGGCGCGGGTATCTTTACCATCTTGCAGTTGACCCGCAGGTGCGCCGCCAGGGGATCGGGAAAGCATTAGTAGAGAAGACGCTGCAAGCCTTGCTGGAGCGCGGCATCCACAAGTGTCATATCATGGTCTATTCACAAAACACGCTTGGGCTGGCTTTCTGGAAGCAGACCGGCTGGGTGCTTCGCCCGGAGATCACGCTGATGTCCTACAGCCTTTCTACCGAACAAAAAGGGTGTCCATGTTAGGTGACTTGAGCGTACGAAAGCTATCCCTGCAGAATCGCAAGGACTTTTATAGGGTTCACCGGGCCGGGGAGTATGGCGATTTCTGCTTGTGCGGGTTCTGGTGGTACACCGGGCAAAAGGATTGGAATGAGCGCACCGAGGAGGACGGCAGAGCCCAGCGCGAGGACCTTTTCTCCCGTGGAATACATGACGGGTACTTGCTCTACGAACACGACCAACCTGTGGGCTGGTGCCAGGTTTATCCGCGCGATCAACTCCCTCGTTTAGTAAACACGTACCAATTCGCACCGGATGCAACCGTTTGGTGCATCGGGTGCTTCATGCTCGTCCCGCAGGCGCGCGGAAAGGGATTTGCGCACGTGTTCCTGGAGGAAGTGCTGGTTGAGTTGAGAAAAATGGGTGTGAAGACCGTCCAGGCTTTTCCACTGTCGAAGGAAGGCGCATCTGCTGAGGATAACTGGACCGGCCCGCAGGCCATCTTCAGTCAAGCCGGTTTTCAAAAGATAATGGATCATCCCAGGCGGCCGGTATGGGAGATTCAGCTTTGATAGCCAAAAAGGCATTGATCCTCCTCGTCGTTTTGGGAGTTCTGGCTGGCTGCCAGCGCGAGACAACCTCTCCCGGCTGGACGTCTGCGGATGCCACGGCGACCGGCAGCCCCACCCTGCAATCAGCCCCTTACCCTACCCCCGATTGGGCTGCTCTGCCAACCGAACTGCCGTCTTCAATGAAAGGCTATGAACTTGTTTCCTGGCAGGCAGGCGGGGAATGGAATTTTACATTGATTACCGGCACCAACCGTGAGAAGTCATTTGATGAGCTCACCATGGCAGGCAACGAAGTCAACAGTGACGGATACGTGAAATTCACAGTTACGGGTGTGGATGACCTACTGAAGATACTGGCGCTGCTGTCGCAAGGCGAACAGGTCATTTGGAGCGGTATGGCATTGGAAGGCGAGGTGCCTGAAGGTACCCTCTATTTTACTTACCCGCCGGACGAGATCATTCAGCAGGTTTCAGATTTTTGTTCCAGCAGGAACATTCAACTCATTACAGTCAGCCAGATTGGATAAAGCCCATGCCCGATAAGAACCTTCCCTTGATCGACCTGCATCATCACCTGGACGGCAGCATTCGGCTGGAGACCATCCTGGACCTGGGCCTCAAGCACAACCTGCCCTTGCCCGCCAAAACGTTGGAGGGCTTACGCCCCTACGTGCAGGTCTCCACCCCGCAGCCCGGGGTGATGAAGTTCATTGAAAAGTTCGAGTGGATGACTGGGGTGCTGGTGGATTACGATGCCTGCCGGCGCGTGGCATTTGAGAACGTGGAGGATGCATACCACGAAGGTATCGATTATATCGAATTGCGCTACAGTCCCTGGTTCATGGCGGAGGCGCACGGGCTGAAACCCGAAGGGGTGGTGGAGGCTGTGACAGAAGGCATCCGAGCCGCTGAACGGCAGTTCAACATACGCGCCAACCAGTTGGGCATTCTCTCGAGGCATTATGGACCGGAAATTGCCATGAAGGAACTGGATGCGCAACTGCGGTATGCTGCGGAGTTCGCTGGTCTGGACCTGGCAGGCGACGAGGCGCATTACCCGGGCAGCCTGTTCGTGGAACATTTCAAGAAGGCGCGCGATGCCGGCTGGCATATCACCGTGCACGCCGGGGAAGCTGCCGGCCCCGAATCCATCTGGCAGGCGGTGCGCGAGCTGGGCGCGGAGCGTATCGGGCACGGGGTGCATGCCCCCGACGACCCCGAACTGTTGGATTTCTTGCGCGAACGCGAAATTAGCATCGAATGCAATCTCACCAGCAACGTGCAGACCAGCACGGTGGCGGATTATCCCTCCCATCCCATGCGCCTGTTCCTTGAAAAAGGCTTGCTGGCGACGCTCAACACGGATGATCCAGGCATCAGCGCCATAGATCTGCATTACGAATATGAAGTAGCCGCGCCACAGGCCGGGTTGACCCCCGCCATGATCCGTCAGGCACAGCAGAACGCGCTGACTACAGCGTTCCTCAGTGAAAGCGAAAAAGAAGCGTTGAAAACCAGGGCTGCGCAGCGCGGTTGATCCGCTGTGCTATAATGAACTCACTTCAACGAAGATAGACAACCATGAGATATTTGATCACTGGAGCTGCGGGTTTCCTGGGGTCTGCCTTGTCCAATCGGCTGGCAATGGCCGGGCATGACGTGTTGGGTGTGGACGACCTTTCCACAGGTGATCCGCGTAAACTGGTCAGCGAGGTCCAGTTCACACGGGGGGACGTGAATGACCGCCCCAAGTTGTGGACGCTGCTGCAGGGCATTGATTGCGTTTATCACCTGGCAGCGCGTGTCATTGTGCCGGAATCTGTTCTCTATCCGCGCGAATACAACCAAGTTAATGTAGGCGGCACGGTGACCCTGATGGAAGCCATGCGCGATGTAGGCGTGCGGCGCGTGGTGTTCATTTCTTCGGGTGCCGTGTACGGAAACCAACCTGTGCAGCCCGTGGCAGAGTCCATGCCGCCCAATCCTCGTTCCCCCTACGCTGTTTCCAAGTTATCGGCGGAGTACTACGTGCGCACGATCGGAGCCTTGTGGAACATCGAAACCGTTTCATTGCGCGTGTTCAATGCCTACGGTCCCGGGCAGCACATTCCGCCCGTGCACACGCCGGTCATCCCCGGCTTTTTACGCCAGGCTTTCGAGAACGGTACCATCGTCATTCACGGAGATGGCAACCAGTCGCGCGATTATGTCTATGTGGAGGACGTGGTGGATGCCATGGTGGCGGCTTCCACAGCCCCCGGAATTGACCGATTGACGATCAACGTGGGCAGCGGCAGCGAGACCAGCGTAAAGGAGATCGCCAAACTGGCGGTGGAAGTCACCGGCGGGAATCCCGAGATCATCCTGAATCCGCGGAACGAGGGCGGTTTGAGCCGGTTATGTGCCGACATCAGCCTGGCACGCGACCTGCTGGGGTACCACCCGCGCACTCCGCTGGTGGAGGGTCTGAAGATGACCGTGGAACACGGCATCCACCCCTCCTTTACCGAAGAATCCAGTTATTAATGCGTATAGTACCTCTTTTCAGGCCCGTACAGCGGGCTTTTTTGTTTCATCCTGCACTAATTCCGGCAATTCCTTTTGGGTATAATACCTGTATGACCAGCCTGCCAGAACAATTCTTTGCCGGGGAGGTAACCGGAATCGCCCGTGCTTTACTGGGCAAACGCCTGGTGCGCCTGCAGGACGGGGTGCGGGTTTCCGGGCTCATCAGCGAGACGGAAGCCTACTGCGGCGAAGAAGACCTGGCCTGCCATGCCCGCAGCGGCAAGACCACGCGCAACGCGGTCATGTACGGCGGTCCAGGACGGGCTTATATTTATTTCACATACGGTATGCACTGGTGTTTGAACGCCGTGTGCGGTCCAGAGGGGTTTCCCGCAGCCGTGCTCATCCGCGCGCTGCTGCCGCTGGAAGGGCTGCAATTTATCGCGGAACGACGGGCAGGGCGCCCGCCTGCAGACTGGTGCAGCGGCCCGGCCAAGCTCTGTAAAGCCTTTGAGATTGATGGCAGGTTTAACGGGGTCAACCTGTGCGATGATGAAAGCCCCCTGTGGATCGAAGAAGGCGTTCAAGTGCCGGATTCGAAAGTAACTGTTACTCCCCGGATTGGCATTGAAAATTCCCCCGAGCCCTGGCGCTCCAAACCCTGGCGCTACGTCGCAGAAGCGAACAAGTTGTTATGAGCAGCTCTGAACTCGACCTTTATCGTTCCATGCTGCGCATCCGCCACTTTG
>DAONEZ010000016.1:0-13753 GCA_035403345.1 Anaerolineaceae bacterium | reverse complement strand
GCGCAGGGCTGATGGTGTCGGTTACTTTGAATGAGAGGTCAAGCGGGTTCAGGCGGGCCCAATCCACCTGGAAAGATTCATCGGTTCCACTGGAATACATAGTGAAACCAACATAACCGCTGGCATAATTGACATCGGGGACGCTGGCCACCAGGTTACCATTGATATAGTAATGAAAGGTGGGTCCGACGGCAATCACACGCAGGACATTCCAGTCATACGGGTCTATGGCACTCGTGGTGGTATAGTTGACCAGGGCAACAGATGCGCCATCTCCGTACCTTCGGTAGATCGCGAAACGGCCATCATTCGTGTAATAGAACATGTAACCCGGGTACCAATAGTTATTAGCCCCAAGGTTGGTCCCCATGCGGACGGCCAGCCCAGCGGCCAACGTACCAGTCGGATGTCTCACCCTGGCGCTGAAGTCAAAATTCGAATAGGTGGTCACAGTCCTGTATACGTTGGACGAATACCCGCTGGAAACACCACTCGTGTAGATATACTCGCCGCCAATATACCAGGTGCCGCCAAGTGAAGCCCAACCATTCGCATTTCCATTGAATTGAGCATTAAAGGCCGGTGAGACAATGAAGTAGGTATAAGCTGTCCAATCCTTCCAAACCCCACCCACTTTAGTGCGCACGCGCCATTTATAGGTCGAGTAGGAGAGGGTTGAGGTTGGTGTATATTTACAGATTGTCGAGCAATTCGCAGTTGTGATGTTCATGTCGATTTTGACAGTGCTGCCCTGGTACACCTGTAGCTGGTAGAGAGAAGCGGCAGCGATCTTGGACCACTTGTAGGTGGGGGTGGTGAGCGATATGGTCAGGCGAGGAGCCTGCAAAACAGGCACGTTGACTGTGCCCTTATCCTCCTGTGCGGAGGCGCTGCCCATGGGGATGAAAAAGGCAGTCAGCAATACGATCGTTACAAACAACGCGAATTTCTGTTTCATCAAATTCCTCCTAAAAAAACCTTGGTGTGTTGGCTCCCGGGGAATGATGAAGTATGAGGTCTGCAACGCAAACTGGCTGTAGTGTTGAATGAAGAGAGGAGTGATTCTTATTACCATTGTACGAAAATACAGTTGTAAATACAACCACCAATAGAGGAACGGCAACCGGGCAGGATTTTGATTTCATTCCTCCCGGCAAGGATCGGGGGATTCGTGAGGTCTATTCCCCGTTTTCCGGATTTGCAGACGAGTTATTAGTACCCGTTCGATGGTCTCATACTGATCGGGGCTGAGGGTGTCGGTGAACTTGTGGGCGGCATCCAACGGGGTCAGGCGTGCCCAATCCACATCGAATTCATCACTGAACTCCGAGGACTGCATCATGAAGCCCACCCGCCCAAATGTCGAGGTTGAGTCGCTCACATTTGCCACCAGCGTGCCATTGATATACATGTGGAAGGTGTTGCCCACTGCGATGACGCGCAACACATTCCAGTCATTCGGTATGATGGCTAAACTGGGGACATCAAACATTAACCCTAAGCTTGATCCATCCGGTCCTCTAGACCATATACTAAAGGTTTGATTATTCTTGTAAGTGAATGCGTATCCCTGGTACCAGAGGCCATTGGCGGCAACAGCCTCGCCCATGCGGAAGGCCAGCCCACTTTCATAAGGCGAAACGGAAGACCTTTTTACCCTGGCGCTGAAATCAAAATTGTCGTAGGTGGTGACGTTCCGGTAGAAATTTGCCCAATAGCCGTTTCCCATGCCGGTGGCGTAAATATATTCGCTGCCTGTGGTCCATGCCCCGCTTTTCGCGGTCCAGCCGTTGCTGTTTCCGTTGAATTGGGCATTAAAGGCCGAGGAGACCTGGAAGTAGGTGTAAGGAGACCAGTCTTTCCAGGTGCCGCTGATCTGCGCGCGCACGCGCCACTTGTAGGCTGTATAGTCCAGGCTAACGGCTGGGGTTACTTTGCACATGCTGGCGGAACAATTACTGGAGGCAAAAATCTTATCGATCACTTTTGTGCTGCCTCTGTTAACCTGGATCTCGTATTGGGAAGCGCCGTTAACCTTGGTCCACTTATAGGTGGGAGAGGTGAGCGAGATGGAAAGGCGCGGAGCCTGCAGGGCGGGCACGGTGACCGCGCCCTTATCCTGTTGCGCAGAAACGCTGCCCATGGGAAGGAGCAGTGTAATTGCCAGAATGACAGTGAGTACGACAATGAATTTTGTTTTCATGGTTTGTCCTTATCATTTTCTGTTGATCACCTTTGACGGGTGATGGATGGCAATGATTTCCCCGGTTGATATTGCTCGGGGCGGATTGAGTGGGTAGATATGTATTTCTTTATCGACTGCCTTCAGGCGAGCTGTTTTCAGCGAGGTTGGCAGCGTCATTCAGAGCCTGTTGCTCGGGGCTGATGGTGTCGCTGAACGAGTAGGCGGCATCCAGCAGGGTCAGGCGAGCCCAATCTACATCCAGTTCATGAGTAAGGCTATCGGAGAACATGCTAAAACCAACATAGCCATCCTTTATTTCATTGTCGGTAATATTAGCAACCAGGGTTCCATTGATATAGAAATGCAGGTAAGGTCCCACGGCGATCACGCGTAAGACGTTCCAATCATATGGAAGGATCGAAGTGCTGGGTGTCCAATCTTGTAGAACGGAGGCAATGCCATCGTTGTGCATGATGAAAATGGCATAAGACCCTGTATTCGTGTAATAAAAACGGTAACCCGGATACCATTCCATATTCGTGGACAAGTTGCTTCCCATGCGTATACCGATACCAGCAGAATTCGTGCTGGAAACCAGGTGCTTCATGCGTACGCTGTAATCAATGTTGGTATAGGTCGGGGGATAACGATACAGGTTTGACCATGTTTCGATCGGAACACCAACTGTGAAGGTTTTCTCTGTGTCATAAAACCACGCACCACTCAACGACAACCAGCCATTTATACTGCCGTTGAATTGTGCATTAAAAGCGGAAGTAATTTCAAAATAGGAGAAAACTGTCCAAGCCTTCCAGGAGCTGCCCACCTGGGTGCGCACACGCCATTTATAGGTGTTGTAGGTCAGCTCTTCGACCGAAGTAAACATACAGGCTTTTAATCCGCACAGGCTGGAACTCAATGTGGTATCCGTGACTTTTGTGCTACCCTTGTACACCTGCAGTTGATAATTTGTCGCACCGGATATTTTTGACCACTTATAGACCGGATAGGAAACCGAAATGGTCAATTGCGGGGCGATCAGGGTGGGTACGGTGACCGCAGCTTTATCCGCCTGGGCGGCAGCGTTGCTGACCGGCATGAGAAACGAGGTCAGCAGAATGGCAACAAACAAAAAGGCGAATGAACTGTGCTTGAACTTCATTTATGACCTCCTTTAGGTCAATGAAAGGGGGATTAAAACTACCCGGCCATAATAATCTGTGTGGAAACCTTTCAAACAAACTGTGATAAATTAGGATCGGGCAGGAATTAAGTATCTATATAATACAGTCCGAGAGAATCAAAAATCAAGCGATTATTGAATACGCTTTCCTTTTTTGGGGTTTCTTGACATGCCAGGTGTAAAGATCGGCATAACCGCCGTAATAGCCAGATTAGACTAACTAGCGCAGGAAAAGATTTTTTAAGGTTCAAAAAACGATAAATAAGATATAATTTATCTATAATTAGGATTCAAAAGGCTGTTTTGAGTTTCCGTATTGACCGGTTTCGATGCACCGGCAGTCAGGAGGACGGATGAACACCAGGTATTTGAGTTTGATCGGATTGTGTGGCATATTGATCCTGTCAACAGGTTGTTCCAGCATAGTTCCTGCCAGCCCCGCCCCTGCCCAGTCCTCAACCACACAGCCGGGAACGAATACCTCCCAGGCGTTGTTTATCGACACGGATCAGCAGGGTCCGGTGGACAATTCCCCCTCCATCGCGCGCTTTCGCTTTGTTAGTATCAACCTCGCACTACTGCTGGATGCAAACGGCGAACCCTTGCCCATCGAAACCCCGTTCCAACTGCAGCTCAACCTGTTTTCCGATGTCATCTACACCGGTGTGATCACGCAGCTGACCCGGGATGAGTCCGGCATCACCTGGACCGGTTACCTGGATGGAGTGGAGTACAGCGCGCTAACGCTGGTGTATACCGCCGGTGTCTTCATGGTGCACGCGGCCAGCCCGGCCGGTTTGTACGAAGCGACCAACGTGGGGGGCGAGCTTTACCGTATTGTCCAGATTGATCAAACCCAATTACCAGGAGGCGAAGGCGTTATCGAGAGATATCCCGTTCTTTAATTAATTCCAAACTACTTATTGGTAGCCAGGGTCAGCCGGCAACAACCTGAAATGGTGCGGAGGAAACCTGGCAAGAGGCAAGAGTCAATCAAAAAGGAGAGAAAATGGCAACACCAAGCAAGAAATTCGGCAAGGCAATCCAGGGGGTTGTGGTCATCCTGTTCCTGGTTGTTTCTCTGTTTTCTGGCAGCCTGCCAGTCGTGAATGCTCAATCTGGTGCAGAGGATCTTTTCGGAGCTGCACCCGTCGACTCGGCACAATTGGACATGAGCAGCGCCGCTTACGTCATGCGCTCCCGTTTTGTGAGCGTCAACCTGGATCTGCTCATTGATGCAAAGGGTAAAGCCCGCGGTGCTGACCAGCTCCCGCAGGTTTCGCTCAACATCTTCCCGGATGCCCGCTTTACCGGACTGGTGGATAAAGTGGAAAAGAGCGGTGCAACCACCTCCTGGACCGGTGCGCTGGCTGAGGTGGAAGGTGGATACTTCTACCTGGTCGTGAGCGAGGGCGTCTTCATCGCCCACGTAGCCTCACCGGAAGGCGTGTACGAGATCTCATCAGTTGGGGAGGGCGTGTACCAGGCCATCCAGATTGACCAATCCGTCTTCACTGATGATCCTCCGGTTGAAATGCCGGTTGGTCAGATCCCTGCTGAAGCAGATGCGCCCGCCAAAGGGGACAGCGGGGCAACCATTGACATCATGGTGGTGTACACTTCCGCAGCGTTATCCGGCGAGGGCAGCCTGGCAGCACTGAAGGCGCGCGTTGCCCTGGCTGTGACCGAGACAAACACCTCCTACGCCAACGCGGGCGTAACCACCCGCTTGCGCCTGGTGCACATGGAGCAGGTTACCTATACTGAAAGCGGCGATATTGCCGTGGATGTCGGCCGACTGGCCGGCACAAGTGACGGCTATATGGACGTTGTGCACAGCCTGCGCAACACTTATGGCGCGGATATGGTGGGGTTGATCGTTGAGAACGGCGGCGGCTACTGTGGTATGGCTACTTCCATTATGTCTACGGCTGCCAACGCTTTCCAGGTGACTGCCCGCAGTTGCGCGACCGGCTACTATTCCTTCGGGCATGAGTTTGGCCACCTGCAGGGCGCGCGGCATGATCCTTACGTGGACAATTCCACCACGCCATATGCGTTCGGACATGGGTATGTCAACCCCGGCAGCACTACCCCCACCCGCTGGCGCACCGTGATGGCTTACAATGACCGCTGCAGTGATTACGGTTTCAACTGCACCCGCCTGCAATACTGGTCAAATCCGTCAAAAACGTACGGTGGATTGAGCATGGGCAACTCCGCTTCGCAGAACTATGCCGTGTTGAACATCACCGATACCACTGTGGCGAACTTCCGTACAGCCGTGATCGGCTCCAATTTCAGCAATAACTTCAACAGCAGCTCCTCCGGCTGGTCTGCCGCCAAGGGTGCCTGGGCACTTTCCAGTTCAGCTTACTATCGCAGCCTGGGGCTGGCTGGCAAGATTGCATCAGCCAAGCATACCGGCAAGTACGGCGACCTGACCTACACGGTGAAGATGAAGCGTACCGGGACATGCGTGAGTTGTGCCAACCGTGTCATCATCCGCGGTAACCCGGCCAGCTTTGATCCGCTCTATAGCTGGAAACCCTCCCTCGTATTCCAATATTCAAATACCGGTTCCTTCTCGGTTTACCTGTATAGCAACGCGGGAACAGTCACTGCTCTCAAGGCCTGGACAGCCAGTTCAGCGATCGTGAAGAATGGCTGGAATACCCTTAAGGTGGTAGCTGTTGGTTCTTCGCTTAAATTCTATATCAACAACACACTGGTCTGGTCAGGCACCAACACTGCCTTGCGCACGGGAACAGTGGGATTCGGCTTTTACCGCGATTCCAACGCTGGAACTCTCTTTGTGGATAGTGCCAGCCTCTCCACCACTCCTACGGCAGATGTGAACCCGGCGGCGGATGTGGCTATTGGCGAGGAACTCCCCGGCGGCAGCGTGGAGATGGCACCGCTACCCTAATCATTAACCGAAAGCACAATTCCAGGTATATGAACAAGGACGGGCAGCCCTGCGGCTGCCCGTTTGATCTTGCATGGGGTTTCAAACCACATCACCAGTCTCAGGGCAGTACAGTCAATTTAGCCCAATCCACCAGGAATTGAGAGGGAGTAGAGCCGTCCGTGAAGGTGCGGATGCCGACCCAACCCAGCTTATACTTGCTGTCATTCACCGTGGCCTGCAGTTTGCCATTAATGTAGAACTTGAAGGTAGACCCATTGGCGACCACACGGAGAACATTCCAATCGTTCTTTTTGATCGCGGTGGTGTAAACGGAATCATAAAGCGGGATGAACTTGCCGTCCGGGTCTGACCGCCAGATAGCGACGTAGCCGCTATCCAGGTACCCGAACAGGTACCCGGGGGCCCAGCAGTTGTAACCGGTGAACATGACGTTGCCCATGCGTACCGCCAGGTAGATGAGGTTGTAATCCGGCGTGCCGGCCGGGCGTTTGACGCGCGCCGTGTAATCAAAGTTCTTATAAGCCTGGCTGTGGGTCCAATACACATTTGTGCATTTGTTGGCCTGGCTGGTGGTGTACATCTCGGTGGCATTGACCAGCCACGGGATCGTGCCCCTTTTTGCCCAGCCCGCCATGCTGCCATTAAACTGAGAATTGAAGTTTATTGGCGTCCGCGTAACGATGAAATTCTTGTAAACAGACCAGGGGCTTGAAACTCCACCTGCCACGGCTTTCAAATGCCACTTGTGCGCAGCATAATCCAGGTCGGTCAGAAGAGCGTAGACGCATAATGAAGGTGTACATGCGCTTTTTGGCACCGAAGGAGCGAGCACCCTGGTTGTTCCCTGGTAGATTTCAAGCTTGTAGTAGGCAGCGCCAGCCACCGGCGTCCACTTGAAAACCGGCGTGGTGGTAGCGATGATGCCCACAGGCGCTTTGGGTACCGGGGCGGCTAAAGCGGCAGCGTTGATGGTGAAAGCGGAGGATAATAATGCTGCGATCAGCATCATTGATAACAGAAAGATCACCCGACGTTTCATTTTGCACTCCTCTCAGACAAGAACCTGATCCAGCGGATGCTCAGTTAGCTGCCAGCTGGTGAATCGGAACTCCCGCAGGCAAGTATGGTCTGTGATTTGGGTGTGTTGAGAAGGTTTTTATGGAGAGGTTGTGAAGCGGGAACAATTCCACTTTCATCATACAATTCAGAAACTGGAAAAGTCAAGGGGTACAGATATCTTGATTGGTTCGGGATAAATAAACCGGAGAAGGGAACCCTTCTCCGGTTGGTGATGCAATGGTGAGTGATGTTGCGTCTAATGCTGGCTGAGCAGTTGGTTCATCAGGGTGCGGTCAAACAGCACTGCCACTTTGACCCAATCCACCTGGAATTGCTTGCCGGTGCCGGTGCTGCCGCTCTTGTATTCCTCGAATCCGATCCAGCCGATGCTGAAATCGGGATCATCCACGTAAGCAGCCCGGGTTCCGTTGATGTAGAAGAGCATATCGCTTCCGACGGCTACCACGCGCAGGGTGTTGAAGTCGTTGGCCACGAACTCGGATTCAGCCGGGATTGGCGTCCAGGGCACGAGATTGGTGAAGGTCTTGTCCGCGTTGCGTTTGACCACCTGGAACTTGCCGGAATTGTTGACGCAGAAGGCGTAGCCGGTGTGCCAGCGGAAATTGGAGTCCACTTTGCTGTTGCCCATGCGAATATCCAGGCAGTTGGGATCGACTGCGCTGCCCACACGCTTGATGCGGGCGACAAAATCGAAGTTGCTGTAAGCTTCGCTGCGGGTAAAGTACGCTGATGACCAATCATAAAGTGAACCGTTGGTGTAGAGGGTGGAAGCGGTGGTTCCCCAGGCAGCCAGGCCGTATTTCATGCCCCAGCCATCGCGCGTGCCGCTGAAGTTGGAGCTGAAGCCAATGGGGGGCGCGGAGATGGTGAACTTGACCGAGTCGGACCAACTCCCGAAGATCTTGTCGCCTTTCATGGCAATGACTTTCCAGTAGTAAATGCCGACTTTCAAGTTTTTGCTGTAGTCTGGCGTGTGGGAACAAACATCGCCAGCGCAGACCATGTAGCTGGGGGTCTTGGTGAACAACGGAGAAGTTGAGCCGTTGCGGTACACAATATACTTGTAGCCGGTGACGCCATCGGCTACGACCGGGGTCCACTTGAACGTGGGGGTGTTGTCGGTGATGATTCCGACGGGTGCGATGATCTCGGGCGGCAGCGGTGCGGCGCTGACCGAGCCTGCGGGGAGCACTGATACCGCCAGCATGCCCAGCATGATCAGGGCGGTGAACAGGCTCACGAGTTTGTGTTGCTTTTTCATTTTTACCTCCAAATAGGTTGTGTTTTTATCGATATCCGGTCCGGGACCGGAAGGATTAGGAGCCGGTGCCTGCACCCGGGCAGGCTTGAAACCGGCGAGTTTTTCAATCATAACATAAAAAAAACGTCAACCGTCAGGGGGTGGGATAATGCAACCGGGCAGGCGAAACGCCTGCCCGGAATTCCATAACGGATAATCAGGATCAAGGCGCAGGTTCTCTCGCAACGCCTGACAGCATCCTGGCTGCGTTGAGCGCCTGCTGCTCCGGAGAGATCTTGTAGTCTTCCAGGGCTGAAAGACCGAACAGGACCCTCAGCCTGGCATAATCTACCTCAAACAACGTGGTTGGGTCGGCACCGGCGATCGTGATGCCTACGTACCCCTTTGACCGCATTGTATCCGTCAACTCATACACCAGGTTGCCATTGATCAGGTAAAGAAACCTGGAACCCAAAGCGATCACGCGCAGTTTGTTCCAGTCATTAATCTTGATATATGGAGAGTCAGTCCATCCCTGCAGGTAGGTGTAAGAGCCGTCATCGTTTGTGCGGAAAACTGCATACTGACCACCGTTAGTATAGCAGAAAAAGTAGGCCGGGTAGCCAAGGTTGAGCTCACCTGTCGTCCGAAAATTACTGCCTGCCCGAATTACCAGGCAGTTTGTATGAGTATCGTTCCTCCTCATTTTAACTTCAAAGTCGATATTCCCATAAGCGGGGCTGGTGGAGTTATAAATACTGGACCAGGTGCCTGGATTTCCATATGTAAACAGGTATTTACTATCCACATACCATTCCGCCCCCGGTTTCTTTGTCCAACCCGCCTTGCTGGCGTTGAACTGTGAGTCGAAGTCCTTGGGGGCGGCAACTACCTGGAAGCCCAGGTACTCCGACCAGGTTGACCAGGTAGACCCATCATAGTAATGCACACGCCACTTGTAGGATCCCAGGGGATACACCTTGCTGGTGGTGTTGGTGCAATAGGTAGCACCGCAATGGGAGAGACCGATATCCGTTACCTTCTGCCACAGCGTGCTGCCTTTGTACACCTCGTACTCATACTTGGTGGCAATGCTGATGCGGTACCACTTGATGGTGGGAGTGGTGTCGGTGATCATGCCTTTGGGGGAAACCACCATTGAGCCGCCCTCGCGCGCCTGAACCGGCAGCACGGGTGAGAACAAGCTCGCTAACAGCACCAACAGTGCCAACACTGACACACAACTAAATGTGATGCGCTTTGCCCAGGTCATTTTATCCTCCTAATGTGACAACATAAAGATCGAATGGGGTGATGATGTCCGCGAAGATTATTTGTGGGATATCTTTGACTCTATAGTACGATTTTCGGAGGGGCAAGTCAATAAGAAGAACGGGCTCACCGTCAATTGATGAGCCCGTTTTATGCCTGTTGACCGGGGAGGTCACTCAACGATCACTGACATGCCGAAGGATTGCGCCGAAAGGGAGGGGCCGGCCTGGCCGGGTTCCTGAATGGGGGTGTTCAGGTAGATCAGGGTCAGGCTGATATTACCCTTGCCCACTGCCCGGAAGGTGATGCAAAAGATGCCGCCGGCGTCGTTAGCTGCCGTGCCGGCCGTGTACTCCGCCTGTCCCACCTGTTCGAGCACTTTGGTGTTGAGGTCTTCCGGCACCCAGGTCCAACCCGGGGCAGGGATGGTGGGGATCTCCACCACCAGCGTGTCGCCTACCTTGAGGGTGGCGGAAACGCCCCGGATGGCAGGCTGCACCACGACGACTTTGTTTTCGCCCTTGATTGTCACGGAGAAGCTATAGCTGGCGCTGGTCATGCCCGGAGGCAGTTCCTGGGATGGATCCTGGCCTACAGCACCGCGATACTCCAAAAGCAGCGTGGTGCTGCCGGGGCGCATCGCCAGGAAGGTGAGGCGCGTGATACCACCTGCGTTGGCGGCATCTGTTCCGGTGACCAATGCCGCGTCTCCCTGCTGCACCAACATGCTGGCATCCGGGTCAACTGCCACCCAACTCCAACCCTCAACAGGAATGGTGGGCAACTCGACGATGAGCAGGTCGCCCACGTTGACGGTAACCGTATTACCGGTGGGTGAGGGCGTGACGACCATGATGCCGACCTCATTCACGTTCCCGGGGCCGGCAGAATCATCCGCACCGGCTTGTGGAGCGGCCTGGCCAGAGCCCTCAGCGGGGTTGAACACGTCTTCTCCTGCAGGTGACACTTCGCCGGACTCACCTGCAACGACCGGGTTTTCATTTGCCTGGCTGCCTGCGTCAGGCTGCTCTGCCGGGTTCAACGGGGCGATATCGGCGCATGCCGTGAATAATAAACTAACTGAAATCAGGGTACTCACAAGGATCAGATATTTCTTCATTTTTCACCTCTTGAAAAGTATTACATTTATTAGACGAAATGGGGATGAATTTGTTCCGAATGGTTGAAATTCGTCTATAAAAATTGTATAATGGTTATAGAAAAGGATGTACCGGGGTTGTTGCTGCCTGGCATCGCTGTGACTTCAACCTGCAAACATCGTCCCCCGATCCCTTAGTTGGAGGAAAAAATACATAGACCGTGTGTCCCGACCACCAAATGATTGGATCGGTTGTATCTGCTTGTTAATTGGCAGCACACACTACTTCCGGCAGAACTTGGTGCTTTTCAAGGGATATTTCCAGACCCAAAGCACGTGATGAATAAAAGTTTCAACCAGGAGGAATGATGAAAGTTCAAAAGGTTTTGGTAAGTCTGTTGCTGGTGGGTCTGTTCATGTTCACCAGCATCGGCGCAGCCTACGGCCAGGATGCCGGGCAAGCGCCTGTATCGGTTACCTCCGAAGAGGTCAGCCCTTACCTGACTCTGGAGCACCTGACCTATGCGGACGGGACGGAGATCGAAGGTGCGCTGATCAATGGTCCTTCCTCACCGCCGGCGGAATTCGAGGCGGAACGCCTGGCATCCATTCAACCCGAGCCTGAGGACGGAGTGATTGCCAACTTCCCCTCCTTTAGCTGGGTATTTGGCTGCTCGGCGGTTTCCGCGGCCATGATCGCCACCTACTACGACCGCGGTTCTTACCCCAAGATGTACCAGGGTCCAACTGCAGGCGGAGTGATGCCGCTCACGGATACCTCCTGGCCCACCTGGAGCGACGGGTACACCACGTACCCCAATAACCCGCTCATTGCTTCCAAGTTGGGTGTAGATGGCCGGACATCGAAGGGATCCATAAATGACTATTGGATCAAATACGGCAGCACGCTGGCTGATCCCTACATCACCGGCGGATGGACGCAGCATGCCTGGGGCAGCGCTATTGGCGACTACATGAAGACCAGCCAGTCCAAGTATTACAGCACGGACGGCAGCACCTGGTTCTACAATTATTACAGCAGCGCCAAATTGCAGTGCAGCGCCATGCCTGGCTTGGACAGCGGCAAAGGCACCTGGAAGATTTCGGATGTGGACGGCACCTACGGGCGCAAGTTGTTCTACCAGGCGCGCGGTTACACGGTAACGGAATGCTACAACCAGCCCACCGACAACAAGTACGCCGGCGGATTCAGCCTGGCGAACTTCCAGGCGCAGATCAACGCCGGGCACCCGGTGCTGATCAACCTGGCCGGGCACTCCATCGTGGGCTATGGCTATAGCGGCTCAACAATTTACATCCGCGACACCTGGGATAACAACACTGCGCATACTTACACCATGCCCTGGGGTGGAAGTTATAGCGGCATGACGATGCAGTCGGTTAGCATTGTACGGTTGGCAGCCCCCACAGGCGGCGGATTCAACTCCCAGTTCAACGGTAACATGACCGGCTGGGCAAAGAAGGGTACGGTAGCTTTCTATCCAAGCTCCACCTACATGTACTCCAATGGCACAAGTGGCAAATGGGCGCAAGCCTATTGGACCGGCAGCACCTTCTCCAACTTCAACTACCAGGCGAGGTTGAGGAGGGGCAACGGGGATGCCACCTCGGCAAATACCCTGTTCGTGCGCATGGGCAGTTCCATAGGCACAGGCACACTTGGTAATTGGTGGTATCCGGGCTACTTCTTTGAGTACACTAATGGTGGTTCATACTCCATCTGGAAGATGACTTCTCCCACCAGTTACTCGGCAATTCAAGGATGGACCTCATCCTCAGCGATCAAGAAAAATGACTGGAACGTACTGCGCGTCTACGCCAACGGAAGTACCTTCAAATTCTACATCAACGGTACTTTGGTGAAATCTTTCACAAGCAGTTGGCGTACCAGCGGCTACGTGGGCGTTGGTTTTGCGGATTATGGCAAAGCTGGTGACCTGTTCGGTGTGGATTGGGCGACCCTCACAAAGCTCTCAGCAAAGAATGTGAATGCAGATGAGGTCAGCGCGGACCAGGAAGCACTGAACGAAGCAGCCAACATCGCCGATCCCATTGGTGACGTGACCGGTCTGTTTGAGTAACACCAATAAATAACCAGTCCTAAAACACAGGGCAGGCACTCCGCCTGCCCTGTTGTTGTCTCAAATCCCGGGAAACCGTATAATAAATATGGAGATGCCTTTTCCGCAACAGGCTGCGTGAACAAGCTGAGGAAGCCGGCAAAGAGATAGGGCTCACCTTACAGCCTTTTGTATGCAGCGTTAGTCCAATTTTGGGACCTGTAATTAAAGATTCAGAACAATAATAAAACCACCCGGGAGGACACGATGAAAACAAAACTTTTACTCACTATCGGTATGACATTCCTGTTCCTGATGAGCAGCCTGGGGGGCAGCCTTGCGCCAGTCTCCGCTCAGGCTGACGGACCTGACTCAGCCGTTCTAGTGGAGACCCAGGCGGATGGCAGGCTGGTGGAGGGCATTGGCATCGGCAGCCCGCTCAGCGTTGAGGTTGCAGCGCAAATGGACACAGCCCCTCTGCCGAAGGGCGGGATGATCGCCAACTTCCCGGCTTACAAGTGGGTGCTGGGTACTTCGGCAGCGGCTGCGGGCATGATCGCGGCCTATTACGACACCAAGGCTTACACCAACCTGTACATGGGTCCGAAGAACGGCGGCAAAATGCCTCTCACCGACACCGGCTGGGCCACCTGGAGCGACGGCAGCACCGATTATCCCAAC
>DAONEZ010000015.1:0-14374 GCA_035403345.1 Anaerolineaceae bacterium | reverse complement strand
AGCCCAAAATACGTTCCCCAGATGATAAAGTTCCAGCCCGCACCGTGCCATAAGCCGGTCAGCAGGAAGACGATCACCAGGTTGGAAGGCTGGCGCAAGAACTTCTCCTTTTTGCGTGCGAACTCAAGCGGAATGAAGACATACGTCCTGAACCAGGCGGTGAGGGTCATGTGCCAGCGCCGCCAGAAATCAGAAATGCTGCGTGCAATGTAGGGATAATTGAAGTTCTCCGGCAGGTGAAAGCCGAGCATCATCCCCAAGCCGAGCGCCATATCGGTGTAACCGGCGAAGTCAAAGAATATCTGCAGGGTGTAAGCCGTCAACCCGAACCAGGCCACCCCGGCGCCGTAGCTGCCTGCCTGTGCCTGGAACACGCGCTCCGCAACAATGGCCATCGTATCAGCAATAAGCACCTTTTTGACCAGCCCGACGATGAACCGCCGCACACCGGCAGCGAGGGCTTCGCGGCTGGTGGTCATGGTATCCAATGCGGTCTTCACCTGCCCGATGCGGGTGATCGGTCCCTGCAGCAGCCGGGGGAACATGACCAGGAAGTTGCTGAACTTAAGCAGGTTACATTCCGCCGGGACGACGGATTGGGAGACATCCACCAGGTAAGAGATGCCCGAAAAGGTGAAGTAGGAAATACCCACTGGCAGACCCACCCTGACCAGCTCTCCCATCGTTCCATCCCCTGCCTGCCAGATGCCGGCGAAGAAGTTCAGGTACTTGTAGAAAAAGAGCAGCCCCAGGTTGAGGAGCACGCCTGCGCGGGTTAGATTTTTAACCGCATCTACCTTTCCATTTTCCCTGCTACGATCGATCAACAGTCCGAAGGCATAGTTGAGCAAAACAGACAACAGCAGAACCGGCAGGTGCGGCAGGTCTGCCCAGGCGAAGAAGACCAGTGAGCCCAGCAGCAGGATGGCGTTGCGGTACTCGGTCCGCCTGAAGAGGAGATACAGGATCAGTAAAGATGGGAGAAATATGAACAGGAAATGAAGGCTGGAGAATGACAAGGTCAATTCCTCTGCTGCCGGCCGGTCTGCACTAATGGCGCGGAGTATCTAAATTATAGTGGACTATGCACTTTTCCTGAGGACCAGGTTCCGGCTTCGATCGGGGATGAGTACGATCAATGGATCGGCAGGAAGACCGCGTCCGCATCGCCCAGGATGAGCACATCATCCACCCGGTGCTCCTGGAGGAATTTGTTCACCTGGAAATTCTCATGTTCCAACAGATTGACCGTCCAGGTCTGATGATAGTGATACGCCAGCAGCGGGTAGATCGGCCATTTGAAGGAATTGCCGATGATGAGCAGGTTACGCGGGGAATTATTGTCAAAGACGTACTCGTATAGCGTGCCGGGGCGACCGGTGCCGAAGTAGTTGTTGTAATGATGCGCGTACTTAGCCCGGCGGTAGTTGCCCGCGGCATACCGCTCCTCGGCGTCCACCTTCACCTCACTACCATCGATGAAGACCTGGTAAGGCGGCAGGTCCACGTAAGCCACACTAAACTCGTCCGGCTGGATGGGGTAGAGCGTGCGCCCGGCGAACGAGCCGGAGAAGCCGATGTCAGGGAAGGTGTAGGTGCGGCTGGTATCCAGGCGCTCTGAGATCTGCGGGTAGCCCTCTGCCAGCATGTCGTAGATAATGTCGTAAGCGCGCAGCGCCCCGTAAATATTCCAGTGATGGTCGGAGCGGTAGTTGTTTTGCTTATACTCGTCGAAATCCTTGAAGGCTAGGGTTGTGAGCTTGAGCCCTTCAGGCAGATGAGATTTGAAATACTTGAAATTCCGCCCGCCGTCCGAACCCGGAAAGGTATTATTTAATGGATTGTAAGGGGCGTTTTCGAGGCGTTCGGCATAAAAGGCATAGAAACGGAGATCCGGGTTCTTCGCAATCAGTTTCTTGTAGAAACTGATCTTGTCATCGATAAGGCGCCGTGACTCCTCGTTATATGGAAACGGACTGGAGAGCATCATCGATCCGTCGCGCATGACATACAGGTTGGATACCATGTCTGTCGGGATCACACGATCCGGCAGCAGCGCGTAAGCCAGCCATATTTGAGCCCGTTCCACTGCCTTAACCGTCACGATGCCCGGAAACCGCAGCGGGAACTGGTCGGAGGCTGCGCCTTCATATTTCCTTTGAAAAGAGCGGTTGATGAATTGGTTAAAGAAAGTCTCACCCGCTTCCTTAAAATTCCCGACGGCGCTCAGCTTGAGAGCCCTTGAGAAATCATTGAGTTCAAGCAAGGGAAAGGCATCCAGGCGGCGATCCTCCGCCAGCGATTTCTTATCCGTCTGCCGGCCGATGACCAGCCAGTAAACCGGAACCGCCAGTAGCAGCAGGAAGAAGACAGAGAGGACCAAGGAACGGGGAGTTAGATTCTTCATGAGCCGGTTAGAAACTCCCGTACATAAAGGCGGCATAGCCATTGGAGAGTACATACGCGACCGTCAGTGCAAACAGGCACAGCAGCAGCCCATCCACCAGGATCGACCCCACGGTGGAACGTTCTACGAGCGCATCCACCTTCTGTTTCAACCAGGGCAGGCTCAGGAAACCAGCCGCGATCATCAGCGGCACATAAAAAACGATGTTCAACGTGCGGAAATTCGAAACACCGCTCCAGCCGTGAGCCCCGACCAAGGCCCCAAAGAACGGCCCCCAGTCAGCCGGGTTGATCAAGCGGAAAAAGATCCATCCGACCATGATGAGCAGCAGGGCATACAGATGCTGTAACACACGCGGCAGGGTCTTGAGTTTCCTGCCCCATCCGCTGGCTTCGATGACAAGAATTATGCCGAAGTATCCGCCCCAGATGATGAAATTCCAACTGGCGTCATGCCAGAGCCCCGTCAACAGGAAAACAATGAACAGGTTGGTTTGCTGCCTCAGGTGCTTGACGTTCTTGCGCGCAAACTCCAGCGGGATAAACAGGTAGGTACGGAACCAGGCGGTCAGCGTCATATGCCAGCGCCGCCAAAACTCGGTAATGCTGCGGCTGATGTAGGGGTAATTAAAGTTCTCCGGCAGTCTGAAGCCCAGCATCTTTCCCAGTCCCACCGCCATGTCGGTGTAACCTGAAAAATCAAAATAGATCTGTAACGTAAAAGCAATGACGGCGAACCAGGCCACGTCCGCTCCGATGGTTGCCATGTCAACTGCCAGGATCTTTTTCGTGGCTGCCGCTATGGTATCCGCGATGATGACCTTTTTAGCCAGTCCGACGATGAACCTGCGCACGCCATCCAGGATTTCTTCGTAATTGAAGGCAGCGGTCTGCAGTTCCGCCTTCACCTGGCCAAAGCGCGTGATGGGTCCCTGCAGCAGCTTCGGAAACATGACAATGTAATTTCCAAAGCGCAGCAGGTTGCGTTCCGCTTTCTCTACGCCGTAATACACATCCAGCAGGTACGAGAGTGACGAGAAAGTGAAGTAGGAGATCCCTAATGGACGTTTCGGTTCAATAAATTCAAATTGAGTCCCGGTAATTTGCTGGAATATACCCACGCTGAACCCCAGGTATTTGCTGAACCACAGGATGAGGATATTGAGTCCCACCCCGAGCCACATGACACGTTGCGCGGCTTTTGGTTGATTGCGGGCAGCGTATGCTCCAATCCACCTGGCAATGCCATAATTGAGCAGCACGAGTCCAACCAGCAGCGGAACATGCCCGAAATCCCCCCAGGCGAAGAAAAGCAGGGATGCCGCCAGCAGCACCAGGTTGCGCCACTTCCAACTGCGCACCAGGTAATAGAGCACCAGGGTGACCGGGAGCAGGATAAAGAGGAAATTGATGCTGGAGAAGGACATGATCTACCGGACCCGTGCAGGGAGTTCATTACAAAACTGAATGGAGCGTTTATTATAGCGGTTCATTGCACATGAGTCGAGTGCCTGGTTTTCCCGCTATGGATGAATTTCCCATTCGCCAATGCCAAAGACCGCGCTGTCGTGCCCCAGGATCAACAAGTCATCCACCTGGTGGGTCTTGAGGAATTCTCTCAGGGAGAAATCCGGATCATAACGCGGGTCAATGATATACGTGTGCCGGTAATGCGAAGCGATAAAGGGTTCAATGGGCGCGCGGTAAGACGACCCGATCAGCAGCAGGTTGCGGGGAGGATTGCCGGGGAAGTCATACTCGATCGGGTCTGAAAGCGAGCCGTAGATGCGCGCGTAATGGTTGACATAAGGCTGGCGCGAGAAATCACCTGCCAGGTACTTGTCCATTTTGGTGTGCTGCACCTCCTTGCCGTTCAACAGGACGGTATAAGCGGGCATCGGAGACAACGATACCGCGAATGGTTCGGGTGCGATGGGGTACAGGGTCTCACGGGCATAAGAGCCCAGGAACTGCAATCCGGGGATGACAGTGTAATCCCCGCAGGTACGCGCTGGCGGAATATCGGGGTAGTTTTTTGAAAGCTGTTCATAGACCAGTTCATAGCCCCGGCAGGCTCCAACCATGTTCCAATGGTGATCGGTCTTGAAGGAAGTATCTGCATAATCCTGGTAACTGGAGAGCATCATTTTTTGCAGGTTAATCCCCGGGGGGAGCTGCTGAGCAAAATATGCGATCGACCTGCCTCCGTCAGCCTCCGAGAGATACCCGTTGATGGGATAGTATTCAGAATCCTCCAGGCGTTGGATATAGAAAATCGAAATATTTAAGTCAGGGAAAGTATCTACCAATTGGCGGTAATTTTGGATGCCGGCATCAATGACGGCTTTTTTCTCGGCATTGAAAACCGCCGGGGCAGCCAGCAACCTTGACCCGTCACGCATCACGTAATACCCGGAGCTCATATCCGATGGCAGGACAGTATCCGGCAGAAGCGCATAGGCCGCCCTGATCTGTGCGCGCTCCAACGCCTTTACCAGACTAATCGCCTCCATGCGCCAGGGGAACTGGTCTGAGGCAGCCTGCTCGAATCTCGCCTGGAATTCCCTTTGCAGGAACTGGTTGAAGAAAAACTCACCGGCCCGTTCAAAGTTGCCCAGCAGCGAGGCTTTCATCGCCACCAGGAAGGACGGAAGGGTCAGTTGTGGAAAGGTCTCGAGGGTCCTTTCCTCCACGATCGAGTACTCCCCCGCCTGTTTTCCACTGACCAGCCAAAAAACCGGCACCGCCAGGATCAACAGGAAGAAGAGGGACAGGAAGGTCAGTCTGAACCTGGATGAGCTCATCTGCCGTTATTCCGATATTTCTTGACGGGCTGTCGGCGTTCTTTATCTGTGAACAACAACGCTGGTCCTTCTTATCAACAGGAACTCCCTATTCTTCCCATAACCAAACTGTTGATGAAATTTCAATGTGATCACTCAATCATCATGACACCGGTATGCACCGGATTTCCGATGCTGCCTGCAAAAACTGCCCTGCACCCTATTATAATAAATGACACGGAAATTGACGCTCATGACCGGGACATCTCACCATCCAACCGCTTTTATCGTTCTCAACCCTGTAGCCGGGATCGGCAACGCAGGTCTGTTGGAGCGCGCCATCGAGAGTCGTTTCCATCACTTTGGTTGGACCACTCGCATCCACCGCACACAACCGGACGAAGATACCCCTGCGATTGTGGCTGCGGAACTCGCTCGGGGCGTCGACCTGGTGGTGGCCGCCGGGGGTGACGGCACCGTGGCGTCGGTGTTAGCCGGAATGGCGCATTCGCACGTGCCGTTGGGAATCCTGCCCACCGGCACCTGGAACGCCATTGCACGCAACCTTAAGCTTCCCTTCACGGTTTTCCGGGCCATCCAACTGATGGTCGGAGATCACAACATCAAGAAGCTGGACCTCATGGAAGTGGGCGACAGTCTGCACGCTATGAACCTTTCCATGGGCATTAGCGTGAACATGATCAAGAGCTCTTCCCGCGAGGAAAAGCGGAAGTTCGGCATCATTTCCTACCTCACCAACCTCTTCAAACAGGTCGTGGGCTGGAAAATGAACCGCTACACCATCGATGCCGACGGTGTACGCTATCGCGGGAGGGCCTCCGAGATCTTCGTGGCGAACTACGGCATGATGGGCATTGCCGCCATCGAGAAACGCCTGAACGTGATACCCGATGATGGCAAAGTTGACCTGCTCATCCTCCGGCCGCGCACCTTCCTCGACCTGCCTGCGCTCATCTGGCAGGCGCTCATCAAGCGTGAAAAACGCGCGCCCAAATATCGGGAGATATCGGCTATCAAGACCCTCACCATCCGTACCACCCCTCCCATGCAAGTGCAGGCGGACGGCGACCTGATCGGCGTGACGCCCATCAAGATCACGGTCATCCCACGGGCGGTGCGTGTCATCGTCCCGTAGTTCCCTTTCTCATCAGGGTGACCGTTCCACACCCCTTCATATAATTCCCCTGTTATAATGCCACTTTACTCGCACACAAGGAAGTGGCTTTTTGGACGCTCCGGAAACCTCAAGTTCGCGCAAATGGCTCATCCTGCTGGCTATCGGCATGGGTGTTTTTTTGGCCACCGTGGACGGCAGCATCGTCAACATAGGCATCAACACCCTGGTGAAGGATCTGAACCAACCCCTGGCGGTGGTGGAGTGGGTGGTACTGGCGTATATGCTCACCATCTCCACGCTGATGCTGTCCATCGGGCGCCTGGGGGATATGGTCGGGAAGAAGAGGCTCTACCTAGCCGGGCTGGTCATTTTCACCATCGGCTCAACCTTATGCGGGCTCTCTCCCACCATCCACTGGCTGATCGCATCCCGCGTGTTCCAGGCCATCGGTGCCTCCATGCTCATGGCGCTCGGCTCTGCACTCGTCACCCAAACCTTTCCGGCACAGGAACGCGGCAAAGCCCTGGGTATCATGGGCACGCTCGTTTCGGTGGGGATCATCGCCGGTCCAACCCTGGGCGGGTTGATCCTGGAATCGCTCACCTGGCACTGGTTGTTCTTTGTCAACATCCCGGTGGGTATCATCGGTGTGGTAATGGTTTCTCATTACGTTCCACAGGACCGCAGCCGCAGCAAACAGCGCTTTGATTTTCCAGGGGCCGGCACGCTGCTGGTCGCACTGGCGTCCTTCCTATCCGCGTTGTCCATCGGTCAACACAACGGCTTCGCCAACCCGCTGGTACTGGGGTTATTCCTCCTGGCAGGGCTGATGACCTTCGCGTTCATCCGTATAGAGCGGCGTTCCACTACTCCCATGGTGGACTTGACCCTGTTCAAGAGCAAGTTGTTTTCCATTAACCTTATCACCGGTTTCCTGACCTTCATCGTCAACGCCGGAACCATGTTGATCCTGCCGCTCTTCCTCCAGAACGTCCTGCAGCGGTCACCCCGCGAAGCCGGCCTGATGATCGCCGTCACCCCCGTGCTGGTGGCCATCGTGTCCCCGTTATCCGGCGCACTTTCGGATCGCATCGGCTCGCGCCTGATCACAAGCCTGGGCCTTGCCTGCCTGCTGATCGGACAGATCGCCGTGTCAACCTTGAACGCAGAGGTGTCCACGCTGGGGTACCTGCTGCGCTTCATCCCGGTGGGCATCGGCATCGGCCTGTTCAACTCTCCCAACAACAGCGCGGTGATGGGGTCGGTGACACGCCAAAACCTGGGGGTTGCCTCCGGGCTCTTGAACCTGACGCGCATTGTGGGTCAGACCACGGGTATTGCCATCCTCGGAGCGCTGTGGGAATCGCGGGTGAAAGCAGTCAACGGCGGCTTGATGCTGGAGGATGTCACGCGTGCCCCCATCGCCGCCCAGGTGACCGGGCTGCAGCAAACCATCTCCTTTGCCATTCTTCTCATGACTATCTCGCTATCGTTGTCCTTATGGGCGCTGCGCGAACACATCAAGACCAAACAAGCCAAGCCTTCCCCCGGATAATCCAGGTTAAACCCCAAAACAATTTCCGCCACGATGGCGCTAATCTTGCAACAATCCCGGCAGGAGTTGCGCCATGAGACTGATCGGATTTTTCCTTCGCCGCGTCCTGCCCCTGGCTGCTGTGATCGCCTTGGGGATTGTCCTGTTTTCCTCGCCTTCCTCAGCCGCCAGTGCGCGTACCGGTGAGTTCGGACTGGATATCAACGCCCTGCCTGATTCCACCCTGGCGAGCCCGGAACAGCTTGGCTACATCTTCGCCAACACCGGCATCGGTTACGTGCAGGCCACGCTCAACTGGAGCAACATTGAAACCTCAGCGGATGCGTACAACTGGGCTGCTGTAGCCGATCTCGACCGGCTCTTTCAGACCGCTCAAGCCCATGATGTAAAAGTCATCGTGGTGCTCACCGGCGGACCAGTGTACCTGGCCACCAGTGGCAGGTCGGTGGACCGCGCGGCTTTTGGCGAACGCTGGGAGGGGTTTGTACGCGCTGCCGGGAATTACTTCGGTGCAAGCGTGGATGTCTGGCAGATCGGCAGCGACATCAACAGCAACCGCGGACTGAGCCAGTTCCTGAACCCGCTCTCCCCCAAGGATTCCCTGCCGCCCGACCCGGCATATTACACCAAGTTACTGCATGCTGCTTACCAGGTGCTCAAGGACGTGGATCCCACCAGCCAGGTCTGGCTGGGCAGCCTTACAGGGGTGGCTGCCAATAACTGCGCCATGAATCCACTCACATTTTTGCTTGAGGTGAACGCCGCCAAAGGCTGGAAGTATATGGATGCCATTGCCTATCATCCGGTGCGCGGAGCCCTCGCCCCGGAAGTCCCGTTATCGGTTTCATCAAAGTCCGCTTGCAGCAGCAACCTGATGGAAAAACCAGTGTCAATTTCAGCCGAGGTGCGTTCCGTCCAGGACCTGACCCGCCAATTGGGCAGTAAACCCGTGGTCATCACCGGGCTGGGCTGGGGTAACAAATCCCTGCAGCAGCTCAAGGAAGGGCGCGCCATTACCCAGGCAGAACTGGAAGCTGATCTATTGGTGCGCACTTCAGCCGCCCTGATGGCGGAGAACACGCCCCCGGTCATCATCTGGAACGTAGATCTCAACTCCAACCTGCACGCTTTCAACGCGCTGGCCAACCTGCAAGCGAGCATTGCGAACGCGGCCTCGCGCGGCAAGATGGACGGGGCAAGCGGCGCACTTCACGAATATCAATTTCTCAAAGGCGACGAAACCTACCTCCTGGCGTGGCGTTCAGAGGAAGGCGACTCAGCTTACCCGGCTAATATTGCCGCTGAGAAGAATGATTCACTCATGCTGTACCCGGCCGACGCCACCCGCCTGAGCCAAGAATTTGGGCTCAATCCCCAGTTCAGTGCTCCCAACCAGGTGACCCTGATGCTGAACGAGCGTCCGGTCATCTTCTACAGCAGATCGCACAGCCTGGTAAAGAATGTGAAGCTCTCCCTGGATGACCAGTTGGTAACCTGGAAAATGGACCTGAAACAGGCCTTTCAGCGCCAGGTCAATATTCTGAAAGCCGCCATGCGGAATTTCTTTGATGACCTGTTCAACCGGGTCAAGGACAGTGCCATCGAATGGGGTGAAGAAAAGATAGAAGAATTGGTACACTAAGTCTTATAATGAAAATTGATCACAACGAGAGAGAGAAAAATGAGACCTACTGGAAAATTACTCCTCACAATCCTTTTACTGGCCCTGCTGCTGACCGCCTGTAATCTACCCACGGTCACCCCGCCAGGTACAAACACCGCCACGGTAGCCGCTCCGACACAGGAGTCCTCGCCAATCGCCATTTCCACCGAAGTGATACCAACGCCGATTCCAGCCAGGATCCAGGCAGGGAACGCTGCCAAACTGGTCCTGGGGCAGCGGGCAGCCGTGAGCAATATCCAGTCCATCGCCTGGGCTGGCAACGCCAGCCTGTTGAATCTGGTTACTCAGAATAGTGATGCCAATGGCAACCAGGTATACGGTTTTACCAGTGTCAACGCCTATGACCTTTCCACGCGTTCTGTGGCATCCTTTTCTAATCTGCGCGTGGCAGCCATGGCTGCGGATGGAAAAACCGCAGCACTTTTAAGCACTGACATGAGCAATTATTCGGTGGTTGACTTTTCTGGAGGCAACCAGGAGCTCTACAGTGCCGCACCCGGGTACCTGATCGGCAGCCTGTCGTTCTCACCGGATAGGCGCTACCTGGCAGTGACCAAAGCCGAGAGCTGGGAAGTTGTCCTATTGGATATGACTACATTGCAGGAAGTGCGCACTCTGAGCGGCTTTGAGACCGCCGCCCCCGTATTTGATGCCGGCTTTTCGCACAGCCCGCAGTGGATTGTCTGGCATGCGCGCGGAACGATCCAACTGCAGGAGGTTGAGTCCGGCACGCTGGGACCGGTATTTTCGCACGAGGATTTCGTGATGGCCTTTGACCTCTCCTCCGACGGCACGCTGCTGGCCAGCGCAGCGGGGAAGACAGTGGATGGCAACATGGTATCCGCCGTCACCATATGGGATGCTTCCAACGGGAACGAAATCCGCACACTGGTGCTCAGCGCCCCGGCCAACGCCCTGGAGTTCTCGCCGGACGGCAAGCTGCTGGCTGTGGCCGTGGGCACGGACCTGCAGGTGTGGAACCCGGCGGACGGTCAACTGCTGACCACGCTAAGCGGGCACTCGGACCAGGTCATCAAGGTGGCGTTTTCACCTGACCAAACTTCTATTGCCACCTCGGGACTGGATAACCAACTCAACCTGTGGCAAGTGCTCGAGTAATCGCCAATCACCAGACCACCAACCCCGGAAGGAAGCCTTCCGGGGTTTTTTTCATGAAATAATGGCTATGGTATACTAAAAACTCCGATGGTTTAACGATGCCGCTTCTGACTGCCACCAATCTTTCCAAATCCTTCGGCCCCGTGGATATCTTCCCGGAGCTGTCTTTCAGTATCCCCGAAAGGTCGCGCATCGGTCTGGTGGGAGCAAATGGCGTGGGCAAGACCACCCTGCTGCGCATCCTGATCGGGGAGGAAGAGCCTTCCACGGGTGAGATCCACCGCGCACGCGGCATTGCCGTGGGTTACCTGCCGCAGGAAGCCCTGCTCACCTCCAGGCGCACCCTGTGGGAAGAGTGCCTGACGGTCTTCGAGCCCCTGCTCGCGCTCCAGGCTGAGATGCATACTCTGGAAGAAGCCATCTCAAAAGATCCCTCCTCCGCCACATTAATGGAACGCTACGGAAAACTCCAATCCCGTTTTGAGCACCAGGGCGGATACGATTATGAGACGCGCATGCGCATGACGCTCACCGGGCTGGGTTTCAACCGCGCTGACGAAAAGCGCCCCCTCCATCATCTCTCCGGCGGACAGCGCACGCGCGTGATGCTGGCCAAGTTGCTGCTGGCGCAACCCGACCTGCTGCTGCTGGACGAGCCCACCAACCACCTGGACATCGACGCCGTGGAATGGCTGGAAGCCTACCTCAAGGATTGGTCCGGGGCGGTGCTGATCGTCTCCCATGACCGCTACTTTCTTGACCAGGTGGCTACCACCATCTGGGAAATGACCCCCGCGCTGGAGGATTACCGCGGGAATTACAGCGCTTACTTGATGCAGCGCGAAGAACGCTACAAACGCCGTCTGCTGGAATACGAAGCGCAGCAGGAGTTCATCGAAAAAGAGGAAGATTACATCCGGCGCAACATTGCCGGTCAGAACACGCGCCAGGCACAGGGCAGGCGCAAGCGCCTGGAACGCATGCTGGAAGAATCCGAGCTCATCCCGCCGGTGCAGAAGCGCACCCTGCGGTTGAACCTGGTCTCCTCCGGCAGGTCTGGTGACCTGGTGCTGCGCACGCACGAACTGAGCGTGGGCTACGCAGATGAGGGCAGGCCCCTGTTCCACGTGGACGATCTCACCTTCGTGCGCGGTGAATGTGCCGCCATCATCGGTCCAAACGGCGCAGGCAAGACCACCTTCCTCAAGACCATCTTGGAGCAGATCCCGCCGTACTCGGGTGAAACACTATTGGGGGCGTCGCTCAAGATCGGATACTTTGCCCAGGCTCATGAAGGGCTGCACCAGGATTGGACATTGATGGAAGAGATCCAGGCGGTCAACCCCAAATGGCTGCCGGCCGAGGTGCGCGATTACCTGGCAAAATTCCTGTTCACCGGCGATGATGTATTCAAGGAGGTCAACCTGCTCTCCGGGGGAGAGCGCGGCCGGCTGGCACTGGCCTGCCTCGCGCTGCAGGGGGCCAACCTGCTCATCCTGGATGAGCCCACCAACCACCTGGACCTGCCCTCGCAGGAGATCCTGCAGTCCATACTGGCGGATTTCCAGGGTACGATCTTATTGGTTTCACATGACCGCTACTTGATCGATGCGCTGGCCACCCAGGTTTGGGAAGTGATCCCGGCGGAACACAACCTGGTGGTATTTAGAGGCAGTTACAGCGAATACCGTTCCTTCCAGCAAGCCCGCCTGGCAAGCCGCAGCGCGCCTTCAGTGGAACACAAGACCTCTCTGTCAGTCGTGAAAACAGAAAAGAACAGACTGAGCAAGAGCGAACAACAAAAATTGCAGCGCAGGGTTCAGGACCTGGAAACCGAGATCGCCATGCTGGAAGACCGCATCAAGATGATCGAAGTTCAGTTGGACGCCATCCCCATTGATCCGGTCAAGGTGCAGAAGCTGGGGGGAGAATACACGCGGCTCCAGTCTGAGCTGGAGGAACGCCTGCAGGAATGGTCGGCTATCGCCGAAAAAATGCCGGATTGAGCGTCAGGGAGTTAAGGACGCTTCGGTCACGACCGGTTCAGCCGCCAGGCTTTCTTCCCTGGAATAACGCCCCAATTGCGGCCACTTGGCCGCTACAGCCATAATCGACAACAGGCAGCCAATCCCGCCGGTAATGATCGCGATTGGTGGATTGAATAACTGCGCCACCAGTCCTGATTCCATCTCGCCCAACCTGGGCCCGCCGGCGAAGAATATCTGGTTGATGCTCACCATCCTGCCGCGCAGTTCATCCGGGGTCTTCAATTGCCGGATGGTATTGCGCAGGATGGTGCTGATGGCATCCCCCACCCCGATCAGTATCAACGCAAAAAAGGTCAACGCAAAACTCTTCGACAAGCCGAAAATGATCGTAGCCACGCCAAAGAGCGTCACCCCTTGCAGCAGCAACCTGCCCTGGTGCTTCAAGTCGGGCTTCTGCGCCAGGATGAGCCCCACGCCCACGGAACCGATGGCCTGCGCCGCGGAAAGCCAACCGTAGCCGATAGCGCCAACGTGCAGGATATCCCTGGCGACAAAGGGCATGAGCGAATTGGCCGAGGAGAAGAAGCTGGCAAAGAAGTCCAGGATCATGCTGGAAAGGATGATGGGCTGATGCAGGATGAAGCGGATGCCGATGGGAATGCCGGACAGGTCCAGCTTTTTGCGCTGCGAAGCAGCGCTCGAGGTAACATCCGGCCTATTGGCAACCGCCTCGCGCTCCACCTTGCCCATCATCAGCAGCGCGATGATCACTGCCAGGAAGGACGCCGCGTTGATCCAGTACACCCAATTGATGCCCAGCGCGGCGATGACCAGGCCGCTGAGCGCCGGACCCACCACCGCGCCCACGTTGGAGGCGATGGATTGCAGGCTGAACGCGCTGGCTAGGTCCTCCTTGGGAACGATGTTGGTGATGAGCGACTGGCGTGAGGGGCTGTCAAACGACACGGCAATGCCCAGGATGGCGATGAGCACGTAGATGCTCCAGATGGAAATGCTTTCCAACCGCGTTAATACCCCCAGCAGGAGCGCCACCACCAGCATGATGGTTTGTGAGACGAACAGCACCCGCCGCCGATTGAAGGTATCCGCCACCAGCCCGCCCAGCAGGGCAAACAAGAGGATAGGGATGAAGCGGGCCAGCCCGACCCCGCTGATGACAATCGGCTGGTCACTCAGCAGGCGCAGGTGCCAGTAGATGGACCAGGCCTGCATTTGCGAGCCGGCAGTAGAAATCAATAACCCTGCCCATAACAATGCGAATTTCCGGTGCCGGAGGGCAGGGGGAAGGCGGAAAAGAGCGGAGAGGTGCATTGAACTCGCTATGTACCCCAATCCCTGAGATAAAGAAAATCATAACCCACCGTACGATTGCTCACTTTGGCGATGGGCGGCAGGACGCGCTTGAATTGGTTGCGCCGTACGCGTTGGATCACAGACCTCACGAAATCAGCCGGGAAACCGCTCTCCACGCACTCTTCAGGCGTGTAGCGCTGGTCGATCAGCAGGAAGAGTAGCTTGTCCACTTCTTCGTAAGTGAAACCGAGTTCCCCTTCATCTGTCTGCCCCAGCCATAGATCCGCTGAAGGGGCCTTCTCGATGACCACATCCGGAACACCCATGGCCCGGGAGAGCTGGCGCACCTGGGTCTTATACAGGTCGCCAATGGGGTTGAGCGCGCAA
>DAONEZ010000014.1:0-14425 GCA_035403345.1 Anaerolineaceae bacterium | reverse complement strand
GTCCATAGTTGCAGCCACCGCCAGCACATCCCCGCTTGCCAATATGGACTGCGTCTCAGGCAGAAGAGCTTTTCCAGCTCGAGTGATTGCCAGCGGCTTACAATCACCACAGGTGATCAATTCACCAATCGTTTTACCTTCCCATTTTTCAGGGATGATCAACTCGTAGATCTCAACCTCGCCATTTCCCACTGAAAAGACGGAACGGAACTCCGACCCGCCCAGTAATTCCTCAATACGCTGCGCTCCCCAACTTGTTGAGCTCACAACCTGGATGTTTAAAGCTTCATAGATACTGCGCACACGCGGGTCATAATTCCGGGCCACGACGTTGGGAACATGGAATTCCTCTTTGGCGACTTGGCAGACCACCGCATTCAATGGATCCAAATTGGTCACAGCCGCAAAGGCATCACAATGCTCGATCCCAGCTCTCACCAGGACATCCTGATTCAATGCATCCCCCTCGTGCATCCTGCCCTCAAAATCAGCCGGGAGATTATTAAACGAGGATTCATTTTCATCAATTACAGAGACAATATGTCCTCTTTTATATAGGCTGTAAGCCAGCATCGAACCGATCCTACCGCAGCCAACAACTATGACATACATATTTCACCTTTTTCCTAATCCACCAGATATGGTACTTCCATGATCACAATATCCTTGCGCGATAATAACACCTTCCGCAGCGTTTCCGCGGTATGTGTATGCAGCCAATTCGTGATCGGCTTTCGAGGCAAGAATTGGGGCACCACGATGCTGATCATCTCATTCGGCTGACGGTTGTTATCAAGATGCTCGATATATTCCAGTAAAGGCTCAATGAAAAGCCGGTATGGCGAATCCAGCACTACCAACCGATATCCATCGCCCCATTTCTCCCATTTTTCCTGCAACCTGCGGGTTTCTTCAGGGTCAATCGAAACATGCACCACGGTTATGTCATCCGATAACGTTTTTGCGTAACGCAAAGCAGCCAGGGTGCCCTTATGCACACCACCGATCGGCATCACCACGCGTTGGTGAGCGATGCGTTTATTTGGGATGAATTGATCCAGCGAAAGGTCACGAGCGATCGAGGTATAGTGCTTATAAATTGCAGAGAAGATGAGCACAAGCGCCGGGATCAAAACAATGACCGTCCAGGCACCATCCTTGAATTTTGTGACGGCGAAAATGAGCATCACGATAAATGTGATAACCGCCCCGAATCCATTCACGATCATTTTGTGCAGCCAACCCCCATCATATGTTACAGTCGATCCCTTTTCCACAATCTTTTCACCGGATTTCAGGTGACCGGATTTCCACCAGCGTAATGACATGCCGAATTGTGAGATTGTAAAGGAAAGGAAAACACCGATGGCATAGAGCGGGATAAGTTTGGTTACGCTCGCTTTGAAAATGATCACAAGGATGCTCGCAATCACAGCCAGTGCCACAATCCCTTTGGAAAAAACCAGCCGGCTTCCCCTATAAGTTAGTTGACGCGGAAGGTATCCATCTGCTGCAGCCATGGCAGCCAGGCGCGGGAACCCCGCAAAAGCTGTATTGGCAGCCATGACCAGGATGATAGTTGTGGAGGCTATGCTTAATAAATACATGATGCCGCGGGAGTCAAATACAGTTCTGGCTAATTGTGAAATATAAGTTTCTTCTTCCGAAGGCATCACGCCAATGTGATTTCCAAGGTAAGTGATCGACAACATCATCGATCCCAATATCAGCGCCATGATTATGAGAGTGATACCGGCGTTCTTGCTCCTTGGTTCCTTAAATGCAGTTATCCCGTTGGATATGGCTTCAACACCCGTCAGGGCTGTGGTTCCGGACGCAAACGCTTTTAAGATGAGGAACAAGGTAATCGGTTGGATGGAATTACCGATAGCCACCATTTCCATCGGGGGTGTCTGCACCACCCCCAAAGTGCCCAGCAGCAAGCGGATGAACCCCACAATGATGGTTGTGAACATCATCACAAGGAAGAAATATGTCGGAATCGCAAAGGCAGTCCCGGCTTCCTTGACCCCGCGTAAATTGATCAGCATGATAAGGAAAATGAAAACTACTGCTATTTCGACTTTGTAAGCTTCCAGTAAAGGAAAAGCAGAGACAAGTTGCGCGACACCGGAGGAAATGGACACTGAGACTGTAAGGATGTAATCTGTCAACAGGGCTGCACCTGCTGTCTGGGCAGCCAGGTTGTTAATGTTATCCCGGGCCACAATATACGCCCCACCGCCATCCGGATAAGCGTGAATGGTCTGTTCATAAGAGAAGATCAGGATAGCCAGCAGTGCGCAGATGGCTAATGCGATCGGGACTGAAATATGAAAAGCGCTTACTCCCGCGACAGCCAGGATTACCAGGATTTCCTGTGGAGCATATGCCACAGAGGACATCGCATCAGAGGAGAACACTGCCAGACCAATGAACTTTCCAATGGTTTGCTCTGGCGCATCTGCGGTCGAAAGCGGCCTGCCAATCAAGAATCTGCGCCAACTCTTCCCGGGCTGGTAGATTGTATGACGTTTAAATACTGTACTCTCGGTTTCATTATCCATGGTAGTTTTTTACTCGACCAATCATTTTCCTGGATGCGAATTCATTTCTACTCACAAATTCCGCTATGATATCACCAATTATAGATTCAATATCCAGAAGTGTATATGTTAGCCAGTGTTACAGTTATCCTCTCGAGTCACGCTGATGAATCTATTCATTCTAATATCAAGTTATGCTAGACCTACCCAACATCTCGCGTTCCAACTTGACCAATTCCACTACATTATGCTTTTCAACCGGACTAATCATTGACAACTGCAGATAATTGCCGGTTAAACCATGTAGTCGCCACTGCCCGGCACCCATTTTTTCCGCAGTTTCCCACAATACCGGCATTTCACTGCCGATGTAACCAGATGAAAACTGTCTGGCACTCTTCTCCAGAACAGCTCGCATCATCCGGCTGCGTTGCGCGCTGATCTTTCCATTCACCCGCCCCGGTATCTTTTCTGCCGGCGTCCCTTCCCGCGGTGAAAATCGGAATACATGGCCGCCGGTAAAACCAATGCCGCGCACGAACTCGAGACTTTCCTCAAATTCTTCATCTGTTTCACCTGGGAATCCAACAATGATATCTGTGGTTAATCCGAGATCTGGGATCGCCTGCCTGGCTTGCTCCACCAGACGCAGATATTCATCCGGAGTGGTCCGGCGGGCCATGCGCTTTAATACCCCTGCCGACCCTGACTGCAACGGCAAGTGCAGGTGACTGCAGACGCGGCGATCCTGCCACAAGTTGAGCAATTCAGAATTGATATCCCAGGGTTCAAGGGATGAAAAACGCAAGCGCTCAATTTGGGAATTTTTCAGAAGATAGCTCACCAGGTCGTGTAACCTTTCGTCGCTGTCCAGATCCCTACCCCAGGCACACAGGTTCACACCACTCAGCACCACCTCATGCGTGCCGCCTGCTTCCGCCGCCTGGACTTCCTGGAGAATCGTCTCTTTCCCGATGCTGACTGAGCTTCCCCTGGCGATGCGCGTGATACAAAAAGTACAATGATTGTCGCATCCATCCTGGACCTTGATAAATGCACGCGTGCGTTTCCTGTTTCCCGGCAGGGGTTGGCGTGCCAATAATTCTCTGTCAAAGATAAACGGCGAGTCCAGAGCCAGCCGGGGGATGTCCATTTTTTCATCGTTAGGCACATTGCGGGTCACCCCTTCCAATAACAGGTCAGGAGGCAGCATTGTCGCCAGGCAGCCGGTGAAAATAACCTCCTTTGCGCCAGCTTTCCTGGCCTGGCGGACCTTTTGGCGCGAATCCGACGCCGCTGCAGCCGTCACCGCACAGGAATTGACCACCACCAGGTCTGCCCCTTCAGCACTTTCCAGCAGGGTATGACCAGCCGCCCGAAATTGGGCAGCCATTTGTTCGATCTCTGCCTGGTTCAACCGGCAGCCAACCATATCAAAGAAAACATTCATGGGTCAGGGTTGTGTCACTACAAAATTGTCAAACAGGATCTGCACGCCCGGCTGGTCGTAGGCTCCCGCTATCAAACCCACCTGCCCTTGTGAAAACGAGTCATCCGCGATCTCTGCCAGAAGGGTTTCATTCACGATCAGTCTCAATTCACTCCCCTGGCATACGGCCGTAATGTGGTTGACAACTCCACCCTGGCGAATGGCTTCACTGTATTGCAGGTCATCCTTTTCTGAAGAGAGCACAAAATTTCCATCCTGCATCTTGAAGATCCCGTAGTATCCATCATGTGTCACCAGGAACCCATAGAAGTTTTGATTGTCCTGGTAGCGGCAAAGCACGCCAAAATTATCATTCGCCGGTCCGTCCATCAACACGGCATCCACATCAATTCTCGAATCCGTGAACTCGTCACCGTGTACGGTCCAAAACATGAAATCCGCCAGGTTGACCTTGATCACCAGCCCGCCATAATTGAACGCAATCTCTCCTCCATTGCGGTCCATGGTGCCCCAGCCCTTTGGAGTGACATCAAAATCATCCTGAAATAGAACGCTGCCGGGAGCTCCACCAGGGTTGGATGCCAGTGATGAACAGGCTGACATTCCCATCAATAGGAACAAGGTAAGGATTAATAAAATGCTGGTTTTCTGACTCATGTTAATCACGTATTTATCCATCAATTGAATAAATTATACCTTTCCTCAAACGTCTATTTGGTCAATTAACCCATAACGATCATGAGTGACATAATAGTATCGCTTGTTTTCTCATGGAGTTATTGACACGAGAAAAATATGATGGTAAATTATTCATATAGAAGCGCTTAGGGGAATATCCTATCGCAATTTTTTCTAAAGTCGTGAGGTAAAAAGTATGACAGAACGGTTTGTTGGCACGGTAAAATGGTTTAATCCCGCCAAGGGATACGGGTTCATCGGCCGCGAAGGCGCGGAAGATGTCTTTGTACATTTTTCCGCCATTGAAATGGAGGGGTATCGCGTTCTGAAAGAAGGACAGCAGGTGGAATTCTCAGTGGAAAAAGGTCCCAAGGGGCTCCAGGCTGCTGCGGTTAAACCAGTAGAGTAATAACATCCTGACAATTGAATAGTTAAAGCGGAGCCGCTGGCTCCGCTTTTTTTTACCTTGACCTTAGTGCTCCTGCCATTCGTTCCAGGGCTATTTCCAGCGTCTCGCGTGAACAGCCAAAATTTAATCGCACATGTTCTCTGCCAACCTCCCCGAATGCATCTCCAGGGTTCAGACCTACCTTGGCATTTTTGAGGAAGAATTCATGCGGTGGTTCTGAGAGATCAAACTCACTGCAATCCAGCCAGGCCAGGTAGGTTCCCTGTGGACAGGTGATATGAATTCCGGGCATCTCCTGCCTGACAAAATCCAACAGGAAATCGCGGTTGGACTCGAGCAACTCCAGGATTTCTGCCAGCCAATCTGCGCCATCCCGATAGGCCGCTTCTGCAGCGGTGATACCCAACAAGTTCACCCCGCCCATCATCCCCTGCCCTGCTTTCTTCAGTTTTTTCATCAGGTCCGGGTTGGTGCAGATGAGCGCAGCGCAATCCAGCCCGGCGATGTTAAACGTCTTGCTGGGTGCGATCAACGTGATGGTGTGTGCTGCGATTGCTTCGCTGAGCGAAGCGATTGGAGTATGGGTATGACCGGAATATACCAGGTCGCTATGGATCTCATCGGAGCAAATCACCAAATCATGGCGTAAGCACATCTCCGCCATGCGGAGCAATTCGTCCGGGGTATAAACCCTGCCAACCGGATTGTGCGGGTTGCACAACAGGAATAACCTTGTATCCGTTTGAATCTGTTGTTCAAAATCCTCGAAAGTTACTTCGTACGATCCGGAATCCCCCAACTTCACCTCATTCATCACTGTTCTTGCCCCGCAATTCCCGGGAACCTCAAAGAAAGGGGGATAGACGGGGGGTTGGATCAGGATGGATTCACCCGGTTTCACCACTGCATGGGCAGACAGGTTCAATCCCGCGATGACCCCGGGGATCAGCATCACGGCATCCCTCGAGATCTTCCAACCATACCGAAGTTGCATGCGTTCAACGATTAAGTTCTTCAACTCGCTGGACACAAGGGCGTACCCAAACACGCCATGCTCCACGCGCTTGTGCAGAGCTTCCATCACCGCTGGCGGGGAAGTGAAGTCCATGTCAGCCACCCACAGTGGCAGCACGTCCTGCGGATAACGCATCCACTTAATACTATCCGTTTCCCTGCGGTCTGGTGAAGTGAACATGTCTGCCTCTTAATGGAATAGAGTTATGAACCGCTGAGATTATATCTCATCCAGTGTCTCACCTTTACATATCGTTAACTTTGATATACTCATCGCATGACAACAGACCTTGATTCGCAGCTTCCAATTATCCAACTTCTGGCCGCGTCCGGTTGGAAGGATTATGCCCTGTTGGACAGCGGCAACGGCAGCAAACTGGAACGATTCGGCAGCTACCGCTTGATCCGTCCCGAACCCGAAGCCGTGTGGAAACCCGCGCTTGCAGCCAGCGAATGGCAGAAAGCGGATGCGCTCTACCAGCCTGCGCCTGAGGAGAATGGCGGTCATTGGGAATACCGCCGCAAATTACCCGAACGTTGGCAGATGGCTTATAAATCGCTCAACTTCTGGGTGCAGACCTCGGCTTCGCGCCACCTGGGTGTTTTTCCTGAACAATCCTGCCAGTGGGACTGGGCGGAAGCGGTGATTGCCAGAGCACAAAACAAGCCCAGGGTTCTGAACCTTTTTGGATACACTGGCATCGCCTCCCTTTCGGCTGCCCGCGCGGGGGCCCAGGTGACCCACCTGGATGCCTCGCGCAAGGTCATCACCTGGGCTGCGGAGAATCAGAAATTGAGCAAACTTGAGAATTTACCCATCCGCTGGATGCTGGACGATGCGGTCAAGTTCGTACAGCGCGAACAACGCCGCGGCAGCAAATACGACGGCATCATCCTGGACCCGCCCAAGTTCGGACGCGGCCCCAAGGGTGAAGTGTGGGAGTTTTACAAGCTCCTGCCTGACCTGTTGGAGGCATGCCGCCAGATCCTCTCCCCAAAGCCGCTATTTGTGCAATTGACCGCCTACGCAGTCAAAGCCTCCGCTGCTACCATGTACTACGCGATCCGCGAAATGATGTCTTCCTTCAACGGGAATACGACTGCTGGTGAAGTCGGCCTGTTGGAAGAGTCAGCCCGGCGTTATCTCTCTACTGCGATCTTTGCCCGCTGGTGTGACGTCGACTCACTACCAAAGTAAATTCTTCCTGAGGTCAACCATGTTGAATCGATTCCCATTCGCACATACCTTTTCTATCGTCGCCCGTGATCCCCTTACCGGCCAAATGGGTGTAGCGGTTCAATCCCATTGGTTTTCTACCGGCTCTATCGTCACCTGGGCGGAACCCGGAGTGGGCGCCATTGCCACACAATCCATGGTCGAGGTCAGTTACGGACCCTTGGGGCTGAACGGACTGCGCGATGGGAATGTTCCCGCTGAGGTGCTGAGTCAACTTCTCAAAGCCGATGAGAATCGCGAGGTTCGCCAGGTAGCCATGGTGGATACGAAAGGACGCGTTGCCGTACACACGGGCAACCGCTGCATCGCAGAAGCCGGGCACCAGAGCGGAAACCAATTTTCAGTGCAGGCCAATATGATGTTGAAGAACACAGTATGGCCGGCCATGGCAGCGGCTTATGAATCAGCACAAGGCGACCTGGCGGACAGGTTGCTGGCTGCCCTCGATGCAGCCCAGGCTGAAGGCGGGGATATCCGCGGAAAACAATCCGCCGCCATGCTGGTTGTGAATGGAAAACGCTCCGAAACTCCCTGGGCAGGCATCCTGGTAGACCTGCGCGTGGAAGACCATCCCGAACCCCTGCTCGAATTACGCCGGCTGCTGTCGGTCCAACGGGCTTATGAATCCATGAACCGCGGTGATGCTTTACTGAGCGAGGGAAAGGTGGAGGAGGCTTTCGAGGCTTATGACCGCGGCGCAAAACTCGCCCCGCACCTGGCGGAACTGCCCTTCTGGCAGGCTGTCACCCTGGCAGACACCGGTAGAGTTGAGGAATCCCTGCCCATTTTCAAACGAGTTTTCGAAGAAGATCCCAACTGGGCACTTCTCTTGCAGCGCCTGCCTGCTGCTGGATTACTCAAAGCGGATGCCTCACTCATGAAAAGGATACTTGAGCAGGGTTGATCCCTGTGGAGTTGAAATGACTACGCGCAATCGCCATCAACGCACAGGATTGACAATACTGATTATCCTGGTTGCTGCACTTCTGTTTGGGCTCCCCTTGCTCATGCGCGGCATCGGCGGGCTTCTCATCGTTGCAGACCCGCTCAAAAAGGCGGATGCCGCCGTTGCCCTCAGCGGTGATAAGGGCGAACGTATCCAGGAAGCTGCCCGGCTTTACGAGCAGGATTACGTGCGCACGCTTTACCTGACCAACGTGGATGTCGTAACCGTGCGAAACATGGAAAGTGATGCCAACGACCTGGGGTTTCCTTACAAGAAGATCTTTGTGACAGAAGCCGTTGTTTCAAATACCGTGGAAGAAGCCAAAGCCGTCCGCAAGCTGGCTGAAAAACGCCAGGCGACCTCAATTATCGTGATCACCGATCCCTTCCATACCCTGCGCACGCGCATCATCTTCCGCGACCAATTCCGCGGCAGCGGGATCAATGTGCAGGTGCGCCCTGTACGCGACCACTGGTACCGCTCCAACACCTGGTGGAAAACCGCAGAAGGTCGGGAGTACACCTGGCAGGAATATGTCAAAATTTTCCTGTATCAATTCGGGATCTTTTGATCAACCGCTGTTAACTGGATGGCAATTGAGGTTTCCTGTGGAACTGCGCCGATATCCAGGGCACGGCTGTGCGTAGAACCGCCGCCAGTGCAATAAAGATTCCCATGTCCAGCAGCCGTACAAAAGTACGTGGATCGACCCGGTTGGACCAGCCGCCGTAATAAGTGATGAACAACTCAATATCCACGGTCGGATCCGGGATAAGGAACAGGATCTTGTTGTACATCAACATCACCAGGAAGGTGAAGATGTACTCCACCAGCCCCGGTCCTTCCCGCACCAGTAAAGCCAGCACGATGGCCTGGATGGGCACTGAATAGCTGATAAAGATGGGAATATTTGTTCCGCCGTAAAAAGTCAGACCCAGGTCAAGCAGCAGGAACGCACCGCACCAGAGCAGGATGCCGCGCTGCTTCAGTTCATCCAGGATCTTCATTCCCCTGCTGCGGGTCAGCAGCAGCCAGGTGGGCAGCCAGTAACTGAGCAGCGCGAAGAACACGTTGAACACGCGCATCTCATCGAATGGAGCCGTAACCAGGTTGGTGAGAGTGGAAAGATCATTCAACGGATCGACAAACTGCTCCGTAGAGCTGACCGGCAGGAGCAGCCTGGGCAGCAGAATGGCAGCCCCCCCAACGAAAACTGTCAGTAAAAACCTGAACAAGTTGTTCCCGGACTTCTCTTTGAAGTACAGGATCCCAACCTGTACCATTAGCAACAGCATGGGGATAGCCAGGAATTCCTTGAACAACACCCCCACACTGGTGAGGGCCAGGCAAAGCCAGTACTTCTTCTTGATGAATGCCCAAAAAGAGAAAACAATAAGCGGGTAAGCCGCCACGTCCACCAGGCTGTAAAAGAAGAGCGGGAATTTGATATGGTAGAACGACAATCCCAGGATCAACATGGGCAGCAGCGCCTTGCGGTGATCGCTGATGAACTCCCGTGAAAGGGTGTAAATTCCCATCAGCAGCGCCACCATCGAAAGCCAGCCTGCCATGCGAAAGCCCAGTTTGATATCCACGCCAAATAATGCGGACATTCCGGCGCTCAGGTAGGGCATGCCCGGCCGGTAGGCGAACGGAGCAATCAGGTTCGGGTTATTGAAAATGCCATACCTGCCCATTTCGATATATTCACGCCCATCCGATTGCGGTTTCATCGTATTGGTGCGCAGTGCGATCAAAGTCACAAAAGCCACGGCAATAACGAATGCCAGCAGGTACTGTATGAAGATCGAGGGCTGCTTTCTCAAATTCACTCTCCGCGTGGAACCGATTTACCTTCACCTATTCTAAGTGAAAATTGTTCAAACTGCCATGCTGAAAATAAAGAACCGGGGCGTTTCCGTCCCGGTTTGAACCTGCTCGTGATTAATTATTTCGTTGTGGTGAAATGCCACCAAACACTGTTATTGGCATAGGTGGTACCCACTGCATTCACCGCTCTCACCTGCCAGTAATAGATCTTGTTCTTCAATAACCCGCTGATATTCACTTTGGTATTCAGGTTCACTGATTTCCAGGTGGTATCACATTTACCGTTATTGATTGTATCCATACAATATTCGTACTTGGCTGCATTGCTGCTGGCATTCCATTTGAGCTGGGTGGCTGTGGGTACCTTGACAGCTGCGTTAAGCGGGAATAACTTGCCGAAGGCTCCCGGTTTGGGTGGCACGGTGAACGACCACCACGTTCCCCCATTCGCCAGTGTTTTGGTCCGCGAGTTGACAGCCCGTACCTGCCAGTAGTATTTTCCGGGTGTAAGTCCAGATAGACTCTTACTGGTACTGCTTCCTACCGAATTCCATGTACTATTACAGGTATTGTTATTGGTTTTATCCAGGCAGTATTCGTAAAACGCAGTGTTGGCAGCGGAACCCCATTTCAATGTCAAGTTTTTGGGACGATTAGTCGCCCCATTGGCAGGGCTGGATTTAGTAAATTTACCGGGTGCATAACAGGTGGTATCCACGGAGATCGTACCGCCAATGATCGCAGATCTTAAAGTATCAATGTAAGATATTACAGTACCAGGAATCACGGTTTCGGTCTCATGATAAGGGGCTAATCCAACACCATTATAAGAGATGCCGTATTCCTTATTTCCTCCAAAGGGCTCTGACCCCAGAAAATCAACGATGGTGTAATAGGTCCCATTATCCAGCCGCTTCATCGCACTGGTGAGCAGCTTATGAGACCCTGCCACATTTCCATTATCAAATACGGTCAGGTATTCGTCGACGTCCACACCGATTGCCCACTTGCCATTCTGTGCCGCATACTTGATCCCGCCATCGCCTGCAGGTCCTGCCACACCGAAGATCGTATCTGCACCCTGCAGAATCATGGCTGCAGCAGCATCAGCACCTACATTCGGATCGGAAAATTCATTTATGTAGGTCAATAAAACAGATGAATAGGGGCTGGTGCATTGCGCACCATTCTGGTAGCCCTCAACAAATGCAACAACGGGTGGAATCTCCATTCCACCAATAACGCCCATCTTGTTGCTGGCACTCATCTTGCTTGCCAATGCTCCTGCAAGGTAAGCAACGTCCTTGGCGCGGAAAGAGACTCCGCGTAAATTCGAAGGAGGGGCGTCAAAAACTGAGTCCAAGTTGGCAAAACCAACCGACGGATTCGCGATGGCTGCACTCTGGATGGTATCAAAGAATGACCATCCCGTGCCTATGCACAGGTCATTTCCGTCCGAAACACAATGGGCAACTTTATCAGCATAAGTATCCGTCCCCTCATACACCGTCGGCAGGATTCCAAGGTCAGTATGTGACATCACCATCCCCTTGTAAGCCATGCCATTCCAACCCGGGTTATCCTTGAGCGTTTCAGTATCAATCACCATTCCAACCTTTGCGGTTGGTGTTGCCAGTGTGCAGGTATCATCAACGGAGATGATTCCGTTATCGATATCATCTCTCACGTCGTCCACGTACTGCTTGACAATGTCCGGAATCAAGGTATCCGTCTCATGGTAAGGCGCAAGACCGACCCCATTATCAGAGATACCGTATTTGAATCCTCCGGTCCAAGGGTCATCGCCGAGGTTAATATAATCCTCGATCGTTTTATAAACGGCCACATCGAGTCTCTTCATGGCGCTTGTGAGCAAGTAATTCGAACCCGCAACTGTGCCGTTTCCAAAAGCATTGTAGTAAAAGTCCGAATCCACACCTATGGTGTATTTTCCGTGTTGAGCAGCATACCAGGACGAGCCAAAACCCGTGTAACCGGCGACGCTGAAAATCACATCCGCCCCTTTAGCGATCTGATCCTTTGCCATATCTGCGCCCTTACCCGGATCAACAAAATCGTTGGTAAATCCGGACAGGACGATCATGTTGTTATTGGCACACTCCGCCCCATTTTTATATCCCTGCATGAAATTGGTGACACCAGGTATGTCAAGACCTCCCACAGTGCCAATGATATCTGTGCTGGACATCTTTCCTGCCAAGGCGCCAGCCAGATAGCCAACTTCTTTGTCTATAAATTCAACAGATCTGAAGTTGGCTGGATAGGATCCATCAATGTAAGAATCGATCAAGGCGAATTTAACGGCAGGATTCGCAGCTGCAATCGTGCCGATATCGTTCATGAACTGCCAGCTAACCGCAATGCATAGGTCATTTGCTGCGGATATACATGCAGTTAACCCACTAGCATAATCTGAATCAGTTACCACGTAGGTACTTGGCGAAATACCCAGGGTTGTCTGTGCATTTAACAAGCCCTGGTACGCCATTTCGTTCAAGCCGTTATCATCCAATCCACCCGCATCAACAATCAGCCCCACAGATGCCGGTGTTGACTGCGCCTGAACAGGCCCTGTGATCGTCACTGCTGAGAGAATGAGGGCTAGAACAAGGATTACGCCAAAATACTTACTGATTGCATTTCGTCCGTTCATTCTTACCTCCACATGAAAAAGCTTTGATTATACTTGCCATAAAGCTGTATGAAATGTTGATGTTCGTTATGATCTCATGGTTTTGTCGTAAAGTTCCAATACACACCTCCATTTGCCAGGGTGGTGCCCACAGCATTCTTGGCTCTTACCTGCCAGAAGTATTTCGTGTTCTTCAGTAATCCGGTCAGGGTCACATGCCGGGTCAGCCCAGTCGATTTCCAGGTACAGGGTGCACTCATCGACTTTTTGACACAGTATTCATATTTTGCTGCACTTTTACTGACCGTCCAATACAGTGTCAGCGTGGCAGGTTTGTTAATGGAATTATTCAATGGGGTTGTTTTATTAAAAGCTCCCGGTTTCGGAGGGACAGTGAAGATCCACCAGGTGCCGGCGTTGGCAAGCACTTCACCGTTGGCATTAGTGGCCTTAACCAGCCATTGATACTTGCCCGCATCCAGCGGACCGACCGCCTGGCTCGTAACCTGCCCAACTGATATCCAATTGGTGCACGGACTGCCCACCAGGTTCAGGCAGTATAGATAATCATAGGCATTGCTGCTCGGTTGCCAGGAGAGCGCAAGGTTCTTCGGGCGGTTTGTGGCGAAATTTGCCGGAGAGGTTAATGCAAAGTCTCCCGGTGGAGGGACCACGCTAAATGCCCACCATGCCCCGCTATCGCTATACGTGTATCCTCCGCCATTCATCGCCCGAACTGTCCAGAAGTAATCACCTGGTGACATACCGGGCAGGCTGGCAGAAGGTGTGGTCATCGTGGAAAACCATAAGGAATCACAAGCATCGTTATCTGATTGGTCTACGCAATAATGATATTGAGTCACGCCTGAACTCGCAGCCCAAGCCAGGGTAACATCTGCACCGAGACCCGCCGCGTTATCGATTGGCTGACTTTTGCCGAAAGCCCCCGGCAACGGCTGATATTCGAAAGCACCGATATCGCATGTACTGTTATAGGGTCGCGCTTCTCCGCGTTGATCCGTCGCCGGACAACCGGTGTTCGTGCCCGCATCGATCGCCGGGCTGCCGGCCAACAAAGCAATAGTCGGGGTATAACCGCCATTGTCCTGCAAGGGACCCAATACCGGGGTGGTGGAAAGGATATCAGTAGCGGCTGTTCCACAGTCCGCGTCACTCCTCAAGTTGTATCCCTGGGAGACAAAAGAACCATTGGGAGCACGGCAATCATCGATTGTAGTACCGCGAAAATTAAGAGCGATTACCGAATTTTTGAATGAAATGGTTCCCCCGTTGACCATTACAGCAGAATCATTCTGGCTGTGGTTGCCCGTGATAGTGGTGTTGAGGATGGTTACTGGCACATTGTTCGAGGAAAATGCTCCTTGACAACCTGGCAATCTAGTACATGAGTTATCAGTGATCGTCGAATTTGTGATGGACAATGCAGTAATTAAACCTAAATACATCGCACCATTTTGATTGCTCGAGTTCCCGGATATGGTCGAACCGGTAATTGTCTTAGTGCCAGTTCCATCGATGTATAGTCCTCCTCCGTTATCGGTTCCTGTATTCCCTTGCACCAGGCAATCCGTCATGTGAAAGTTACCGTTTTTGTTGAACACACCACCGTTTTCGGACTGATCATTTCCTGCTTCGTTTTGA
>DAONEZ010000013.1:11077-14523 GCA_035403345.1 Anaerolineaceae bacterium | reverse complement strand
TCCCATCCTCGAAGATCTCGATCCAATAGTGTCTCACAGAAAAATCGAAATCGATATTGGCATTATTGTAAATTTCGATTGCGTTCGGATTCGTTCCCACACCCTCAATGTATTCTGAGATAAACAAACCCTGGAAGTTACACGCGCCAGGTCCATAAGTGTGCGAGCCAAGATTCGTATACACCGCCGGCGAGATACCGGTGAACTCAGCAAGACTCGCGTCACCATAGGAATTATGAGTACAGACTGTTGGCAATCTGATTAACGTGTCATCCATGGTGGTTTTTGAACCAGACCCCCAATATCCGCTGGCAGGGTCCGAACCAATAACGCCAATCACGTCAATCCTCACGCCATCATAGCCACTATCAATATAGGCCCAAAAACCATCAGTGGATAAAAAGTTGATTGCTCCAGACGCCGTTGACATGGCAAGCAATACACATAGAACGGCAACGCCAACTGAAATCAAAGCTTTCTTTTTCATGGCAGTTCCTCCAACTATTTGTGAACTGGTTTCTATCTCTTTGCAGGTGAGAACTTAATTGCCGTGGACATCCGGCATTTTTTCTATTAATACATTTAGATAATACAACTCTGGAGGCGGTTTGTCAATTAATAACAGAAGTAAAAAAAAGACTCTTACATATATTCTTTACCTATAATGTCAGTTATGCAGAAAAAATTACGGTTCGATTCGATTAGTTAACAAGATATCTTGGAGTCAGGGCGAGGCAGGGGTTTGGAAGTTCCACACCAGACTTTGCGCCACAAAAAGCAAATGACGTTTCATAATTGCCATTGGTAAGAAACTCATCTCCTGATACTGTCTCGGTCACCTATCCAGAGAGCATGCAGGTTATTTCGTTCGTAAATTGAATTTGCAAGGCTCCTCCCCAACCGGCAGGACGGACAATCGTGGCGATTCTGGCAGTAGTTGTGGGTGTCTTGGTCGGGGTATGTGCCTGGGTTGGACTTGGGGTCAAAGATGGACGGGAGTTGAGGTCACGGCGTTGATCGATTTTGACATAGATCGATCCCTTCGCATTCTATTATGCATACCAGAATGATTCGTGCATCAAACAAAGACAACGAATTAAAAGGACGCATTTCTGCCTATTAGGTATTGTATTGCCTACTCATTCCACTCTTCCCCGCCCAACCAGGCGTGAATTTGGTTCACACTCTTTTGATTTCGAATATCCCCTTGGATTTTTTTCGATTTAAAAAGTACCTTTATGGCCGTAATCGCGTAGTTTTTTACCAAATCCCAAAGTCGGCGGAAGTAATAAAGATTAATGAACATTGAATTAGGGGGAACGTTGTATAAGCGCGACAGGGAGGTCTTTGAGATGAAAATTCTTGACAGGCCAACTTTGATTTTTTCCAATAACGAGGAGTTAGGATCAAGCCTGGCCAGATCAGGTGTCAATACAGTCGCTGATGCTTCCTGGGAAAGCAACATTGCTCTGCTTGATTGAAGTACCCGGTCATTCCCAAATGCTTTAGCTAATGCTACTTGAAAATCAGACGAAATTGGAGTGTGAAAAAGGTCGATTAACAGAGCAAAGGTCAACCAAACCACTCTTTCCGCTCGCCATTCGGAAGCGATTTTCATCAGATTGTCCCAATCTATATCAGGACTCGAATGCCAAATAAACTTGTCAATATCGATTAATCCTCGTAGCCTGTTTTGGAAATAATGTTGATAGCTTGAGTGTAAGCAAAGATGCAAAATCGCATCTTCTACCCCAAGCGCGAAAACTTCGACATTATTCACCATAACAGGCCGAACTCGTTCCCACACATTTTCCATTTCGATTCTGAACGGTTCATCTTCTTCTAACAACGTCCAATGAAGTTCAACAATCGGTTCGTCGGGTTTCATCAACGGCGGTACGTGTTTTATGTCTATATTCTCAGCTTTGATATCAAAATAAGATTTGGGCGAAAACCCTTTTTCATTGAAAAATCGCAATGCACACGCGAGGTCATTCCTGGGGACGAGCAAGTCGATGTCGTTCATCGACCTTTCACCGATACTGTGGTAAATGTTGTCCAGCAGAAAAATACCCTTTAGCGCTGCCACCCTGACGTGTTTAGCCTTTAATCCGGATAAAAGGGTTGCCGCTCGATCCAGAAAGAAAATGTTCCTTGCAGCAATGGAAAGATACTCGTATCTGAATTCGCCTGCTAAATCCTTTGGGATAAGGTCGCAAATCCCTTCCTCATTTAGAAACGCATACACGTTGGATAACGTGCCGCTTTGCCTGGCCCAGCCGGATATGGTTGCCCAATCGTCATGAGTCAACTGTTTGACTATCTCAATGCGTCTTGAGTAAATGAGACCGTGGGACAGAAAAAGTTCAATGAATCGGGTTTGGCTAAGCGTCATCTTATTTCCCATGCATGGTGAAGTTCATGAGTAGATTATACTAAGAGCAAATTATTTTCGGTTACAACCGTCACCACCACGAATGTTTTTCATAAATGTCCCATAGGTTCCATAGTTCTCGGATACTGATGATGGAAAACAACAATCCACAGGAAGTTCCTGTGGATTGTTGTTCGATATGTTGGAAAAAACTTAGTTGGTACTGATCAAGACATCATCAATACCGGCTTCTACCAGGCTTGCAGCTGCGGCGTCAGTTGCTTGGATCAAGATATAGACATTCTGACCCGCAAAGTCGCTTATATCACCTGTGAAGGTCGCCCAGGTCGCGCTGTCATTATCCCGTCCGCCCAATTCCTGGAAGACAACGCGGCTGCTTGTGCCAACGATACTAATTTTCAAGTAATCGGCCGTGGACGAATTCGTATAATGGGCAAAGTAGTATTTTAACGAGATTTGAATGCTTCTGCCTGTCGGTAGTGAAATGAGCGGGGAACGCATGCTTGTCATTCCGCCATCCAGATCGTAATCTCCAGCAGAAGTACCAGCTAATCGACCTGTCACAAGGTCATTGGAACCACTTACCGTCGTACCGAGTTGCTTGTAACCTGAGTAGTATACTGATTCTGGGTTGCCTCGCTCCCACATTCCGGTTGTGGCGGTATCTGAGTTATTAGGATTCCGTACCCAACCCAAACTGGTTTCAAAGTCATCAAAGAATAATTGGGCAGGACCAGTCACTTCATTTACTGTAATACTGACGGTAGCAAAGGCCTTAGATGAGTCAGGTTGCGAATCGTCTACAGAGTAGATGAAGCTGTCCGTCCCAAAATAGTTGGCTTCCGGGGTGTAGGTCAGGTTTGGCGCTGTTCCAGTCAAGGTTCCATGCGCTGGCGCCTGCCAGATGGCATAGGTCAAGGGGTCACCATCCAAATCGCCATAGTCCAACGTGAAGTCTACATGGCTGTTTTCGTTGACGGTAATATCCTGGTCGTTGGCCCAAGGCGCGTCGTTCATCGGTGTGACCGTGATCGTGATGGTCGCAGGCGCA
>DAONEZ010000013.1:7239-10977 GCA_035403345.1 Anaerolineaceae bacterium | reverse complement strand
CCTGCCAGACGGCATAGGTCAGGGTGTCGCCATCCGCGTCTCCGTACTCCAACGCGAAGCTCGTCACAACATCTTCATCCAGCGTAAAGCTCTGGTCGTTGGCCCAAGGCGCGTCGTTCATCGGTATGACCGTGATCGTGATGGTCGCAGGTGCAGAATCCAACTCTCCATCATTCACCAAGAACGTGAGGCTGTCCAATCCGTTGAACTCAGGATCTGGGGTGTAGCGGATTTCATTCCAATCCACGCTAATCTCGCCGTGTGTTGGCTCGCTCAAGACCTGATAGGTCAACTCAGCGCCTTCAGGGTCTGTCCCTGTAAGGGTGATATAGAAATAGTTATCTTCAAACGTTGAAACATCCTGTGAGTAGGCTACAGGAGGAGCATTAACAGCGGATACCTCAATGACTACTGATTCTGAAGCTGAGGCACCAGAAGGATCTGTGACAGTGTACGTAAAGCCGTCCTGACCACTGAAATCTGCATTGGGTGTATAGGTTAGGGCGGGGGCTGTTCCGCTTAAGATTCCGCTGGCTGGGCCAGAAGTCACCTCGAATGTCAGAGCGTCTCCATCAATGTCACCATAGTTTAGCGTGAAGTCGACTGAGCTGTTGCTTTCAACACCAACGGAAAGAAAAAAGGCATACGGCGTATCATTTACTGGATTCACAATGATACTGACCGTTGCAGCCGTAGAGTCAGCAAGCCCATCATTGGCGACAAATGTGAATGCATCGGGACCATTGAATTCTGCATCAGGAGTGTAGGTCAAATTTGGAGCATCCCCGGTCAAGACCCCATGTTGTGGTTGCGTCAAAATCCGGTACGTGAGCGAGGGAGTCTCGACATCACTTCCAGTGAGTGTTATGGATGTCGCTAAATCCTCATCGGTAATCACTGATTGTGGATTGGCAACAGGAAGATCATTCACAGCACTAACACTAATCGACACAACCGCCGGAGCAGAATCCACAGTACCATCATTGACAACGTAGCTGAAGGTGTCGCTACCATAGAAATTGAGGCTGGGTGTGTACACCAAGTTGGGAACAGTGCCACTCAGGAGGCCAGAAGCAGGCGAGCTGACCAAACGATAAGTCAGAGGGTTACCATTAGCGTCCGACCCGGAGAGAACAACGTTCACAGCTGTATCTTCAGGCGTGGTAACGCTTACTGGGTTGGCAACCGGAGGAGTATTGACATTCGCTGTCCCCTGGAGGACCAACTTTACCCGGTTTACCGTTCCGGTCGTTCCGCTCGTGTTGTCACATACGAATACCGTCCAAACACCCAGGGAACTTTTCCCATTGAAAGCATCAAGGCTTCCATTGGCGCTTGGACCAACCGTACGATCATAGTATGGTGAACCTACAGTATCATTATTCCCATCGTTGACAGCACTGGTTGAGGCATCATCCACCAGGAAATCATAATTATCGTAACTGTCTGAGGCAGTATTAATGATGGTGGTCGCGGTTGTATCAGTTGGTGATTTAAGCGTCACCTTAATCTGTCCCCGGGTGGCATGGCTGATGTTCAAGCCGAGGTTGACATCCGTAATCAGTAAATTGTCTGTCACGTTAAAGGTTTTGCTAACACCATTGCCGCTCGCGCAACCCGCGTCTGGGATGCTGGCAGGGGTCGTATTCTCATACAGGGGGACGACATTCCAGGTAAAGGATTGGGTTGTTGAATTACCGTTATAGTCCCAAACGCGCACATTGATGGTGTGAGCACCAGCTGTGGTTGGGAATGCGCGTTGACCACTCTGGGTAAACCCAAGGTCAATGTAGAAAACCCGGTTCGAGTAATCACCCTTGGTGTAACCAGGCACAAAGAAATCATTGACGAAGGTTTGGTCGTTCGCTCCGCCAGGTAAGTTCTTGAATTCCCAAACTGTTGTCCAGGATCCACCGTCCAAAGAAAATTCGGTTTTATATGGTGGGAGATAGAATACAGTGCTCTTCCAAAGATCCCGAGCCTGCACGTAAAGACCATAAGAACCTGAGACGGTATTTCCACTTACCACCGTATCACCATTGAGCAGGCCAATCGCCTGAATTTCGGGTGATTGCGTATCCGCCATCGGATTCAGGAATTCAAGCGGGTTGAGATAGACATCCCCTGCTGCCAGGATGTTCAAATGGATGTGATTAAATCGATATCCAAATGATGTTACAGTCCAATAAACAATATCGCCGATGTAGGTGTTCGCAGGAACATAACCACCAGTCGCCGGGTTTGCTTTGTAAGCGGCCCACGCGTCGCGAATGGATTGAGGAATAGTGGCATTGTCCAGGTGATGGTACTGCCAAACATATCCTTGAGAATCAAGGATGGCTACTTCCCAATAAAGCGCGCTTCCTGGCGTATAGTTCTCAACATTCACAACCTGCCCACCAGACCGTGTAAACACATCCGTTCCATTCGGCGAAATCATATCGATGCCGTGGTGGAAATAGGCCGCGCTTGTGCCAGAGCTGTAATTTTGATAGGACTGGATGACATGGCCCATTTGAACGACGTCAAATGGCCAGGCATAAACCGAATGGGGCCCATTGGGATTGCCAGTCGCGATCCCTGCTGAACCGGTATCAGGCACACCTGAAATCTGTGAACCTTCTTGTGACTTATCTTCCTGGGTTATGCGGGGTTCTTCCGGAGGCACACTGGTTTGTGCCATGGCGAGTTTACTTCCGGTACCGGAAAATAAAAGCGATAAAACCATCAGGAAGACCACCCCTCTGAAAACGATGTCTTTCATTATTCTATTTGTGTTCATCTTTTTTCCTTTTTTCAGAATACTTGGGTTGTCGAAAAAACTATAAAGCCATAAAAATGTTCCTCATATAATCTCCTTTTTCTGGCAAAAATGGCCATCAATCACACTTACTTACAAAAAACTGAAATAACTGAATGCTTCATAGACATTCTGATTAAGCCTTATATAGAATTGATTTCATCAATCGATTTGAAGAACTAACGTCTTCACGAGGACAAGCGGCCGTTCAAAAAGGTTCGGTATATTGAGCTGCTTTCTGCATTGGAGAGGATTCGCTGACAATTTTGCATTGATTATTCCCAGCCGATAGGTTAATCCTGTCCAAGAATACACCGGTGCCGCATTAATTTTCACTAATAATCTCCTCCAGGCGAGCATTGATCGTATAGAATAAGAATTCCCAAGCATTTCTCATTGGCGTGAAGACATCCTGGCATTGCGACAAATCTCGTTTAGACAATGTAAACGTAGAGTTTCTGGCTACAGCTCGCATGCTCAAGATGCTTACCTCATTTGTGTTGAATAATTTGGATAGAGTGGAATATTATCATATTTTTCGAGATTTTGAGAAAAAATGACTTGATTCCAAGAAATCAATTATGAATACCTCAGACGTAGATATCAGTTTATCCTAATTGGCTAACTTATGTTCGCTTTTTGACAAATATTGGCAAAAAGCAGCCAAAGAATCCAAAAAGTTTCCATCACATCATGAATTGAGGACCAGAAACTTGATGTTAATGTTTCATTTCTTGATCCTCGTGTTGCAATATATGTACCTAAACGAGGATATTGGGTTCCTTCGGCGTCAATCTTCCTAAGATGCACGAGCCCGTATTTCCAACTTGAAAAAGCCAGCCTTTCGGCTGGCTTTTTCTTTTCTAGGTAGCTTATTCGTTCATGATGATGGGTAGGTAGACAAAATCATCCATGGGAAGAACCTGGATTAACACTTC
>DAONEZ010000013.1:0-7139 GCA_035403345.1 Anaerolineaceae bacterium | reverse complement strand
GTCATCCACAGCCATTGCCGGGCGGGCAATAAGGAGATTGGGGTCGCCAAACAGGATGAACGAATCCAGGGTGTATAAACTGCTGCCACTCATCCATAAACTGAAAGATCCCGCCAGGATTGCTTCTCCGATTGTGGGAACCCCGTCCGAGAAAACCGCGTTCAAGAAACCCTGGTCCAGGTAATCGTGAGCAGCGGATACCCCCTGTCCGGTAGGTGACCAACTGGCAATCGCGCCTTTATCGGCCGCCCTGGTAATCACTTCCCCCATCGCCTGGGTAGTTGGGTGATGATAAGCGCCTTCGCTGCAGGTCATGGCGAGAATGATTGGGTACTTCCCAGTATTCGTCAAAGCGGCAACATCATTGGCCCGAAGGTAGTTCTCCGGTGGGTTCCTGTTCGCGGACCAGCCTGTTGAAAATCCATGTCCAATAAAATTAACTATAAGTTTGCCGCTGTTGATGCTGGCTTTAAGGGCTGCGGACGCAGTAGCGATATCCGTGTAGGTCACTCCATAGTAATTCTTTTCCGCCTGGTACTGCGCGGGTAAGGCTTGTTCCAATAAGTTGTCAGAAATGACAGCAAAATCACCCGCCTCATCTGCTATCCCAGCCAAAGCCAGGATGGATTTCTGCCAATCTATATCAGCTGAAGGTTGCTCATAGGTCAAGATCTTCGCGACCATAGCTTCAGCTGAAGCCAGCGAATTTACTGACATTCTCCCCAGCGCCAGATCGGCAAGGTTGTCTGTCCCTGACACAGAAGCATACTTGTTGTCCGCGGCAGTTTCGCCAATCCAGGGATCCACATTTGCGAGGTAAGGCGGAATGTAACTTGGTAGGCTGTTGGTGAGATTGTTCTTGGGATCATAATTCCCATCTCCAACCAACAGCACACTGACAGGGGCTGGCACTTGCCAGTGTTCATAGGCATACTGGATGAAATCATGAATGGGTTTTGCTGCTGTCACGCCGTAGTTAAATTCATCATAAACATCCTGCACGTCCACAACCATGGTTTGCACGCCTTGTGCTTTTCGATAATCCGCCAGTTGATTGGCCGCGCTAATAAAAGCAGCATGGGAGATGATAATGAAATCAGCCTGATTATCCAGCGAGAATAGTGACGATGGGGAGTCAAGTTGGATGGCGCTCGCGGCTACCGTCTTGATGGCTGATGCGGACAAAGCCAAAAATGTCCTCGGGTGTGAAATGTCTGCCTGGATAGTGACTGTGTACATGGATGTCGGCTGTGTGACGACGCCATTCTCAAAAATACGCAGATTAGTCGGATCGGTAATGTCAAAAACTGTTAAGTCAGAGTTCAGAAAACCTGAAAACGGAAAAGTCCACGTGCCAGGCTGATCGTACTTTACGAACAGCATTCCTTTGCTTGAATCAACTGACAACCCGCTGGAATATTGAATCTTAATTTTATCCACATAAAAGAAATCTGCCGCCCCAGTATCCATGCCAACCGCAACACTGATTGTATTGCTGCCTGCCAGCAACAGACCAGATGGGATTTCGGCATGAATATCCTGCCAGGTGATTCCATCCCAGCGGACATCTGCAATGATGACGTTGTTAACACTAATGATCGCATGGTGGTCAAGGTTGATTTGTTCATTTTGGAGCGCCCCCAGTAATTTCACATCCAGGTACCCGCTACCGCCGTCCGGGGCGGGCAAGTTGACGGCATAGTCCCATTTACGATAACTTGCGACTTCGGAATACAAAATCCTCCAAACGAAGCGGTCGATGTCGTCCGCACCAGGCGCGAGGCTGGAATAAATGAGATCCTGTTCGTATTGAGACTCAGCTGAATACGAATTCACGTCTGGCATTCCAGCAGGTGTACCATCCTCTCCGGTCATACGCAAACCATTCGCCTGGCCGTAAGTCAACCAATAGATATTTTTCCTGGTGTACTTATCATCCAGTTTTTGACCATAAAACAGAATGTAATCCATTGGGTCAAAGACGCCATCGGCTTCGCCAGAAACCAACACCGAGATTTCATTCCCCTGGTAGAACATTTGAAAACTCTGCGGATTGATGGTATCCACCGGGAGTCCGGCTGCTGACAACTGATCGTAGCCAATTTTATAGATACCAGTTTCTTCCACAGCGATCCGGTATCCCGGTTCTGGAGGTTGCCAGGGCGCTGCCGCTGTTTCAGACTGGATGCCATTCGTATCGTTTTCGACCCGGCCTGAATTATTACCCTCTTGATCCTGCCGCCAGTATTGTGCTTGTGTGTAGTTTTCCAGTGTCTGGCTCAGCAGATTCTCGAATTCAGCTTGCTCAGATGCAACTCCCTCAGAAGAGCTTACCCGGCTCCCCTTAAAACGGACGGTGACTGTAAGCTCCTCATACACCAATAGAGTCCCCTGAAGCGGGTTGTATTGAACTGGACTCACCTGGATGCCCAACACCCTTTGCGAGCGCAGGAATCCGTCTGAAACCACACTAGCCAACGCCACCGGGTAAAAAGCGTTCGATTGGTAAGCGCTGGGATTGGGAATATAGGCAGATAAGGTTGAAACAGGATTGTCCCCACCCGCCAACAGAACCGCTGGGTCAATGGACGCATTTTGGGTGGCGCCGGGTAGCACGGGAGCATCAACGTTCAGGATATGCGATGCACCTGGAGTAACTGTGATGGCCACATCAGCTCCAACCGGAGCGCCAATCGCCTTCGCAATGGCTGGCAAGGCGGGCAGGCCAGGTTCGTCGGTGTTGTTGGCACCCTCGAGAGAAAGACGCGAAAACGTTTTCCCTTCCACAACGACTTGCTCAACCAGGAGTTCTTGCCAGGGTAATTTGATATTCAGTACAACAGCGTTTTCTTTGTCCGTTTCAGGGATGCTTATGGCCGCGACTGTTGAGCCCTGGGCAGGCACACCTCCCCAGACAGCAGTGACCATTGCAGCAATAACCAGCAGCATTATCAATTTAGCAATAACAGGTTTCATTGTGGACCTCCAGACTGTCAAACCAAGCTCGCCCGGTAAAAATGTTGGGCAATGAGACTTAGGTGGTTAATCTCCGAGTATTAGCGACAAAACATCGCTCCCGATGACATATTTCAGGTGATAGACAGGAATGATATCACTGAGCCTGGCGAGGTTGTCAAGGATAAGTGGAATTACATCCGGTAAATAATATGGAATGAAGGCAGTGTTCAGAATTTTCGCAACACACTCCATTTTGGCCACCGGAATGAGGGGCTCCTGTTGGGTTCGATCCAGGAAAAAGACTTTCCGCAGAGGGACTCCCAGCGGGGAGCATCGGTCGGCATGTTCATGCCAAGGAGTGCCATAAATCCAAAATGCTTCACCCTGTTTTCTGAGTATGACCTGGTCTTCCCCGAGAATTGTGAGTCGATCATCCTGAGGAAGGTTGGCCATCAGGGTGGATTTTCCCGCGCCCGATTGGCCTATGAAGCAATATCCGTTCCCCTGGACGCTGATACCAGCCGCATGCAGCAAAACGTCTCCAGTTTGTGCCAACCAGTTCACCATGATACGGATATCAATGCTTCCAAGTGGATAGACCGGGTCTGCGGTGGTCCTTAGAAAATCACCACTGACGACGCCATGCGTAAAGTCGCGGTCTACAACCACGTAGCGTGGAGGCGTTTGCCTGGGGGAAACGAATATATACTCTTTCTGATTTCGTCCCCAAAGCTCCCAGATGTCCGTACGACAAAGAGGGAGATCAGATTCCTTGATCTGAACCTCATCCTGATCTTTAACTTGAAGTAATAAATGGTGTTCTTCCTGTGTCTCGTGGTGATGATCAGGCTTCAGCAGGAATTGTTGATGTAACAAAGGGACAGCGATTTTGACGTCACTGTCCCTTCCATCCATTTCAATTGTGTACCCCGCGATACGTAGGGTGGCGATGTTTTCGATTGTCATTCCTGACGAAAGTATCAAGCTTTTACTGCAAATCTAAGCCACGACCAAGTAAAAAAAATCGATTAAGGATTATAGCAACCAACTGATGCACTGCATGTTACCGGACCCTGCCTTGGGTCAAAGGTCGTGGGACTGCTGTGGCAGGTTGCAAGCAACGAGTTCTTAATCTTAAGTTCCACTCTTGTTACGACTGGTTTTTGATATTGTTTTTTATCCATCATTTCCACTCCTTAGCCTCTCCCGTTTGGCTTCGATCGCCCGACTGCTTCGACGCATTCCCAGCTCACAAACAAAGGGAACCACCGTCTCATTATCCCCATAGAAAGCCTGGGACCATCCGGGGCACTGTGAGCACAGTTGATTTATTGTACACGAAATACAGTTGGAGGGCAAGACCCTCTTTTGTTCTTTTAACAGTCCGATTTGGTGCCAGGCTTCCTCTACGGACATACGCAACAAGTCAAATGACGGTCGCCTGGACATCATGCAGATGCTCATACGGCCGGCACTGTCAATATGGAAATTGTTGTGACCCGCGCCACAACTATAAATGTTTTCCGTGCGAGCCGAAATATCTTTCAAACGCTCGACTTCGCCGATCTCTTCGTCTTCGCGCCTCGTGTCCACCTGGTCGAGACTCAACAGAGTTTCCATCGGGAGCTGGTATTGGAGCGGCCGTTTATCCCCATCCAGGCGCGGCCAGAGCAAACCATCATATCGGAATTCGAGCCCAAGCGCTTCGGTCAGGCTTTTCATGGCCAGAATTTCAGAGGCATTAATCGTGGTTAATTCAGATTTCAAGCGTAAGGGTATCCCCTGTTCCAGAAGCAGATGAATCCCCCGCATGCAACTCTCATACGACCCTGGAATCCGGGTCATGTTCTCATAAACCTCAGCCGTAGCACCGTACAACGTGATTTCAACCATCAACGGCCGGTACTCCGCTAGAAGGCGCGCGGTAGATTCTGTTATCAAAGTTCCATTCGTAAATAGGACAACAACCATCCCGTTTTGGAGCGCGTGCGTGTAAATCTCCTCAAAATCGGAGCGTAAAAACACTTCGCCACCGGTAAGGGTCAGAAAGAGGCAGCCTGCGGCCGCGATACGGTCGAGTAGATCACAGACTTGCGCGGTAGAAAGCTCTTTACTGATGGCTGCCCGAGATGCCTGAGGTTCATTAATAAAACAATGCACACAGCGCATGTTGCAGCGATTGGTCAGTTCAAAGGTTGCGCTTAATGGGAAGCGCTTTCCCTTAAGTGGCGCAGTTAACCGCGCAGACCAATTCTCCAGGTCCAGCGAATTGAGGGGCAGGCAATCCATGCTCATGCGCTCTTCACTGCTCCAACTTCATGCATGGTCGTCAGGAAATCCTGGATGTCCTGACCCACAAGCGTCGGGTCACCATCAAACACTTCAAGCACCAACACTTCCAGAGATGCCTGAGTCTGTGGATCTGCCAACTTTTCCCAAAGAAAAGCTCCTACTTCGTTTAATGTATAGATACAGTCCATATCGGCAACGTTTTTTCGGATGGGGACCAATACCATCTCTTCCACAATCTTCCGAAATATGAAATCCGGATTTCGTATCCAGCTAACCTGGTTCTCTGTCAATACTCCTCCTTAAGCAAAAATCGTTTCATGCGTGGCAACTTTCGCATCAACCAATATCCAAAGGAAAATACCGCGTGATTGATTGGCTTCCCGGGTTGATATAATGTCGCGCCAAATCCCAAGCCCTTTTGAGCAAATGAATCCAGCCGATAACTTGCTCCGTTCCTTTCCACCACGCTTACAACACCCAAGACATCCTTCTCGCTTACCCAACCATCATTCATCTCAACTTGATCTCCCCGCATGAGGAATTTTGCTCCCCCATCCGAAGCCTTGCGCTTCCTCTGAACCCGGTGCGCAACCGCCCTGCCTTGCGCGTTAGTAAACAACAACACAGCCCCTCTGCGCGCCTTGTGGGGGTCCACCGGTTCCGCCAGGAGTATGTCTCCATCTCTGATCAATGGCCGCATGCTCTGCCCCTTGGCTTTAAACCTGAGGGAAACACCCGAAGCCAGAAAAGCGGCCGCCATTTCCCCAAACTGTTGGGTATCACATTCCAGCACCGAGTACGTGGTGGCCACTGGTTGAGGTTAATTTATCCAACCGGATAGAATTGATGTAAATCCATCAGTACACTCAAAACTGTCCGGTCTTTGTAAATCCGTGAAGCCCTGGGCCCTACGGCCTGATGACCGTTGGGATTTCTTCTACAGGACTAAACTGGTAGACCTGCCCATTCGGGACTGGGCCATACACATTGGTCTCGCCGTAGACATCTACATCTTCCAGCCAATAGAAGTAAACTTTGCCTGCCTGCGAGCGTTCATCCACGAAGGTATAAACCGCGCCGGAATTCTGACCCATAACCTGACTTGGGATGATTTCCGAATTGAGCAAAACCCGCTCACCTTCCACGCTTTCCGATCGATAGAGATTGAACCCAACGTTATCCAGCTCTTCAGATGTCTCCCACATCACTGTGGTACCGGTTTCTCCAGCTTGCGCGGTAAACGAGATGAGCGCCGCGGATGTGGAATCACATGTCGCGGTGGCCGTATTATTGGCGAGATTCGGATCGGCGGTCGCAGAGGTGACAGTGGTTGTGTTGACGCGACTGCCCGTAGGGAGTAGTTTTACAGGGATTTCAACCGTCCACTTTGCCTCGTTATCCGACGCCCAATCAGGCAATGGGGTAAGCAACTTGCAGGTAACCACATCGTTTGTAACGCTGCAGGAACCCTGGGTTACAGTGCCGCCGCTGGTAGTAAGTTCGGAGGTCAGGAAAGAAGCTCGCGTGGTGTCATAATCCACTCCAGCCGGGAGGGTATCGGTCAATTCGGGTTGGCGGGAGGCACCAGGGCCAGCATTGGTTACCACAATCCTATAGAAAGGAAGTTGCGTACTAAAGTTCTGGCAAGTCTTGGCTGCGGCGATATCCGCGGTGGGGGCATCAATGGTTGCCCAGAGACACGCCGTGTTACTCAAATCTTCCTGGGTGATGTATTCGGTTGACACCGCAGCAGGGTTGAACGATAGATTGCAGGCCTCTCCATTTAACCCCATTCGGGTGAAACCGTTAATATTGACCGTGTATGTTCCGCCCGGGCAGGTAAAAGTTCCTGTCGCAGCAGGCTGCGAAATGGTGACTTTATCCGGGCA
>DAONEZ010000012.1:0-15242 GCA_035403345.1 Anaerolineaceae bacterium | reverse complement strand
TGTTCATCGGTGATAAATTCCCCTTCGGTAACCGCGTAATTACGCACCTTTGCATATCCCGCAGTGACGCCCATCACCTGGGTACTGGCGGATTCGCCACCTCCGGTGATGGTCACGCCCCCGTTAACGACTGGGGCGACGGCTTCCACGTCCGGAGCCTGGAACTGGTCGAGCAGGGCTTCGGCGTCATCGATGGTCAGCGGGGCTTCGTAGGTGAGCGTCTGGCGCGAATTGCCGCGCATGACGAACAGTAAGTTGCTGCCGATGCCGCTGATGGTGCCGGTGATGGTATTTTGCGCGCCGGTTCCCACGGCCAGCATGGCGATGACCGCACCCACGCCGATGATGATGCCCAGGATGGTGAGCCCAGAGCGCAGCTTGTTGGAGTTCAAACTCTCCAGCGCTTCTAAAATTGCCTGTCCGAGGTTCATCGGCTATCCTCAACAATCAGCCCGTCTTTCAGGCGGATAATGCGGTGTGTGGCGGCTGCCACATTAGGGTCATGTGTGACGATAATGAGGGTGGTACCGCGTTCCTGGTTCATCTTGAGCAGTAGGTCCATGATCTCGGCACCGGAATGGGAATCGAGGTTGCCGGTGGGTTCGTCGGCCATCAGGATGGAGGGATTGTTCACCAGCGCACGGGCGATGGCCACGCGCTGCTGTTGACCGCCGGAAAGCTCTGTGGGGCGGTGGCGGATGCGGTCTGCCAGCCCGACGGATTCGAGCGCGGCTTTGGCACGGGCTGGGCGCTCACTGGTCACACCGGCGTAACGCATGGGCAGTTCCACGTTAGCCAGGGCAGTGGCACGCGGCAGCAGGTTGAAGCTCTGGAAGACGAAACCCACTTTACGGTTGCGGATGCCGGCCAGTTGGTCGTCATCAAGCAGTGAAACCTCCTCGCCATCCAGCGTGTAACTTCCGCTGGTGGGGTGATCGAGACAGCCGAGCAGGTTCATCAAGGTTGATTTGCCCGAGCCGGACGGGCCCATGATGGCGACGACTTCCCCGCGTTCGATGGAAAAGGTGACCCCATCCAGCGCGTGCACCGGCACTTCGCCGATCTGGTAGATCTTCTTCAGATCCTGTGTTTGGATGACATTATCCATTTTAGACCCTTAGAAAGGCATGCCTGAGCCACGGAAATTGGAGAAGTCGGTCGGCGGATTGAGAATTACCAGGTCACCAACCTTCAAGTCGCCGCTGAGGATTTCGCTGACCGTGTCAGAGGATGCGCCTATGGTTACTTCCACAGCGGTCGGGGTGTTGTTGCGCAGCACGTACACGACGCGCTTGTTATCCACCAGGCGTACGGCGCGGTTGGGAACCGTGAGCACGTCAGTGAGCTGATTGACGATGATGTTCACGGCAGCGGTCATGCCGGGCAGCACCTGCTCATCCGGGTTCAGCAACTCAACGCTGACCTTGAAGTTGACCACGCCGCCTGCCTCGGTGCCCACACGCGCTACGCTGACCACACGACCTTCGTATTCGGCGGCGTTGATGGCATCGAAGGTAAGTTGCACCGGCTGGTCAACCTTGATGCGGTTGATATCCACTTCTGGCACTTCCACGTCCACCAGTAGTTGGGAGAGATCGTCGATGCGGAAAGCGGAAGTACCGGTATTTACCTGGTCGCCAACCAGGTTGGCAACATCGGTGATGGTTCCATTAAACGGAGCGGTCAGTTGCGCCAATCCGATGGTGGCCTTGATGGCCTCAATACGGGCTTCGGAGGCGCGGATATCCAGGGGATCCGGACCGTCCTTGAGACGCTCCCATTCACGCTGGGCATCATCCAGTTGCGCCTTGGCGACGGCGATCTTCGCCTGCGAGATCTCCACATCGATCACGGCCGGGGGATCGGTGAAAATGGACAGGTTATTCTCGGCGATGCGCAAGTTGTCGCGCGCAGCAGCCAGGTTGCTGAGGGCATTGGCCTTGGCGATGCTGTCATCCGGTTCGTTGGCGAAACGGTCGTAGAAATCCTGGGCTTTATCAAGGCGGTCCTGGGCCAGCACAAGGGCGGCTTTGGCTTCGTCCATTTTATTCTTATCGGTGGCGCGTACCGCGTTTTCCTTGAGACCATAGTAAACGGCATCATGGTAAGCATCCTTGGCATTGGCCAGGTTCAATTCCGCCTGGGCCGTTGCCAGGCTGGAGTTTTTCAGGTTTTCCAGTTCGCGCTCGGCAGCCACCAGGTCGGAGCGCGCCAGGAGGATGCTTTGGGGCAGGGAGGAATCCTGCAATGAGGCCAGTACGTCCTCCGCGTTGACCAGGTCACCAATGGCTACCTTGATCTCTTCCACGCGGCCGGCGGTCTGCCAGGCAAGTACGGCGTTCTGGCGTGCATGAACAGTGCCGGTAGCACCTACGATCGCGGTCAGGTCGCCCCTGGTGACCTTCACGGTCTGCAGGTTTGCCGAGGCGGCTTTTTTGGCGTTGTTGGCGCGTAAACTGAAAAATGTAACGGCTGCAGCCACAAGCAAGACAATCGCGATGATCCAATACAATTTCTTTGAGTTCTTCTTCATTTTCAATACCAAACCTTTCAATCCTTCATTATCAACATATAGCTCTTTTTACACAAGGTATAATTCCGGCAATGTATAAGCAAATGCGATTGTGGTTGCCGAATCTGTTTTTCTTGCTGCTCATGGCCATATTATTGAGCACTTCCGTGGTGCAATACACGACCCCGGTGGAAAAGGTGCGGCGCTACACGGGCGGCATTGAATATAACTATGTCGATTGGGTCTCCCAGGCACTTTCACAGAAGGCGGGGCAATCCCAATTATCCCTCCTGCAGCACGTGTCAGCCGCTGACCAGGCGGGATTGGTGCTGCGTTACTTTGAGCTCATCCGCCGGCTGGAGGAGGTCCAGTGGCGGGTAGAGTTGATCTACACAGACCCGGGCGTAAAACACCCGCAGGCGGTCGCTTCCGTCCTGCTGAACGAGGAGTCCGACCTGGAGAGTGCGCTCACAACTTTGGCACCACTGGCTGAGACGGTGCTGCAGCACCAGGTGGCGGAGATGTTCCAGGAGCAGGGCATTGGCTTTATCGGTGAGTCGCTGCCGCCGGTGTTGTTCCACTCTTCGCCGCTACCCAAGGCGCTCATCGTTTCACCGCGGGATAAGATCCAGGAGGACGTCAACATTTCGCTGCTGGCGGACCTGAGCCTGGAGGATATTGACGCGCTGGAAACCAGGCTGGACCAGGAACTGGATGTCTCCACGCTGGTGGTGGATGTGGGCGGTATCGGCGTGTATCCCACCATGGTACAACGCACCTCGAACATGGAATGGACGATCGACACTATCGCGCACGAGTGGACCCACAATTACCTGACCCTGCGTCCGCTGGGCATGCGCTACGACAAGACGCCTGAACTGCGCACGATGAACGAGACCACTGCTTCCATCGTGGGCACGGAGATCAGCCGCCTGGTGATGGAACGCTATTATCCGCAATCGCTGGGGTCTATCAACTCGCGGAAGCTTGCCTTTCAGCCGCAGTCAGCCTTTCGGCCGCAAGCTGCCCTGGCACCAGTTCGCCAGGACTTTGATTTCCGCGCAGAGATGCACCTGACGCGCGTCAAGGTGGACGAATTGCTCAGCCTGGGACAGGTGGAAGAGGCGGAGCACTATATGGAACAGCGGCGGGTGTACTTCGTGCAAAACGGGTACATGATCCGCAAACTCAACCAGGCCTATTTTGCTTTCTACGGAGCTTACGCAGCGACGCCCGGCGGTGCGGCGGGAGAAGATCCGGTGGGTCCGGCAGTCCGAAAACTGCGCGCAGATGCCGTCAGCCTGGCGGATTTCCTGCGCCGGATTGCCCATATGCGCTCCTTTACGGATCTGCAAAAGTCAGTCCAGTGACTTTTCTGAGGTCCTGCCGGGATCCCCGGGGACTTTTGTAAAGAACTGTCTAGCTTGATTCACCCAATCCGGGCAAGTCTTTTTCGATATCTTCAGGGGACTGACCCTTTTCCAAGCGGTCCACCACTTCATCGAATTCTTCCGGCAAGTCGTCAGCTCCCACTTCGCCCTTCATCTCGCGCATCATCCTGCCCAGGGATTTGGGATCATAGTCAAGTGAATCCAGGTTCTCGTCGCCTGCCAGGGATTCCAGCCGGCCGCGATCTCCATGAGAGACGCGCACCTTGCGGATGTAGCGCTCCACCTGTTGAGAGGCGCAGTGCGGGCAGGCAGCCTGGTGGGCATCGTATTGCTCAAAGGTCAGGAAGATCTCAAACCTCTTGCGGCAATTCAGACAACGATATTCGTAGTACGGCATCGTTCCTCGCTCAACAAATTTACTTTCTACATTATAATCTTTCGATATTAGAAGATTATTAAAGTTACCCGGGGTATGCATGTCCAGGACAATTTCTCCAGATTTCTTTCCTCAACAACCGTTATTGATCGTTATTTCCGGTATGTCCGGCGCTGGCAAGGATGCGGTCATCAAAGCGCTCAAAAAGCGTGATCTCTCGTTGTACTATGTCATCACTGCCACCAGTCGCGATCCGCGTCCCGGAGAGGTGCATGGCAAGGATTATTTCTTTTACCCGCCGGCGGAATTCCAGGAACGTATCGACCGGGGTGAATTCGCCGAACATGCCAACGTGTACGGGCAATTGAAAGGGATTCCGCGCAGCCAGATCGAAGAAGCGCTGGCCAGCGGAAAGGACGTGGTGCTCAAGCTGGATGTGCAGGGCGCCGAAACCATCCGCGAGTTATATCCCCAGGCAGTGCTGATCAACATCTTCCCGCCCAGCGAGGAGGAATGGCTGCGGCACCTGCGCAAGCGTAATACGGAAAAGCCGCATGAACTTGAGGAGCGCATTGACACCTCGCGGAAAGAGCTGGAACGCATCAGCGTGTTCGACTATTTCGTCATCAACCGGGAAGGCGCACTGGAGCAGGCGGTGGATGATGTTGTGAATATTATCCGGGTTGAACACCTGCGCGTGAATCCAAGGAAGATCCTGTAATGACTTACCAGGACCAGAATAACGCCGGAAGCATCCCTCCCGGCATGGTACAGGTACCGGTTAAGGTGAGACCGGCAGCCGAAAAACCGACCGTGACCTACGTATTGATCGGGGTGACGGTGTTCGTGTATGTCATCCAATGGCTGTCGCAGCGTCTGCTGGGGCAATCCATTGACCTGCCGTTCATCCTGGGCGGCAAGGTGAACGAGCTCATCATGCAAGGCCAGGTGTGGCGCCTGGTGACGCCGGTTTTCCTGCACGGGAACCTGCTGCATATTGCTTTCAATATGTATGCGCTATATGCCCTGGGTCCCACGCTGGAAAGATTCTACGGGCATAAACGTTTTCTATTGCTGTACATGGTGGCTGGTTTTGCCGGAAACGTGCTTTCCTTCCTGCTCTCCCCCAACCCCTCGTTGGGCGCTTCCACCGCTATCTTCGGGCTGGTGGGTGCGCAAGTGGTGTTCATCCTGCGCAACAAAGGCTTATTCGGAACTCGCGCTCGCTCCATGCTGATGAACCTGGGGATGATCATCGCGGTCAACCTGTTGCTGGGGCTGCAGCCGGGGATCGATAATTTCGGTCACCTGGGCGGACTGGCAGGCGGGGCGTTGTTCGCCTGGTTCGGCGGACCGCTGCTGAAAGTTCAACCAACCAGTTGGGGCTACGAGTTGGCGGATTCGCGCGAGGGGAAGGATGTCCTGTTGGGAGGGCTGCTTTCGGCGGGCGTGTTCCTGGCGGCGGCCATCGCAAAAATATTGGCGGGATAAACAAAGCGGGAGAGGATGACCTCTCCCGCTCGAATTATTTATAACAGGATTTACTCAGCCGGGCTGTACTTGACCCAGTTGATATTCATGATGACCGGCAGGGCATTGAACGAGCTGATACCGAACCCTGCTTGTCCGCTATGCAGATCACTGGATTTGACAGTCTTGATATCGTTGCCATTGATGGTAATGGATAGTTTGTCTCCCTTGCAGGTGAGGGCATACACATTGGTTGCTTTCTTCATCTTGATGAATTCAGAAGCGCCGTTGGCGATCAATTTATAGCCTTTGGCCATCAGGTTGTCATAGTAATAAAGCTCCCATAAACCGCCGCCGCTGATATCCAGTTCATAGAAACCCATGTCCTTGCTGTAGCGGCAGAGAAGCGCAACGCGCTGCGTGTTCACGCCCAGGTTCTCGACTTCCAGTTCCACCTTGACATCATCGTAATCGACTTTGTTGTAGGCGGCGTACCACCAGATGTCTTCACCGTTGAAATTGAATTTCAGTTTGCCATCCTCGGCTTTCACCACCGCACGCTCAGTGATGGAATTGAGCAGTTTCCCGTATTCATTGATCTGGAAAGCAGTGTAATTATCCAGTCCGCTGGAAAAATCCTCTGTGAAGAACTCGGTATTTTGCGCAGGTGGCTCGGTGACCACCACGGGCGGTTCGGTGACAACTACCGGGGGTTCAGTGACAACCACTGGAGGTTCCGTGGCAACTACTTCACCGCCTGTGGTCTCCGGCGTGGCAGTGACCACGATGACGACCGGTTCCTGGGCCTTCTTGCCGGGCAATTCACATGCGGCGGCAAAAACCAGGACAAAGACGAGACTAAGAACAAGGGCGATCCTCAACTTGGCTTTCATGCTTTTTTCTCCTCACTATGATCTAAAAAACGGCTTAATTAAGTACATATATCATAGCGAAAAAAAAGCCTGATTGCAAGTAGTAAAATGGACTAATTTTGTAGGAATTTCGGGCTGCTAGACCCCGCCTTCACCGTACAAGGCCGGGTCGGTGGGGGTTTTCCCTGAGGGATCGACTACATATACATAATCACCCACGTTCGCCCAGTTGTAGAGCCAGTGTGCATCCGCAATAGACAGGTTAACGCAGCCGTGCGAGAGCTGGTAGCCCAGCATGGAGTGCCAGTAAGCGCCGTGCAGGGCACGCAATTCGTCGTAGTAAAGGATATACGGAACATCTTCAAGATAATAATAATCCGACCGGTCCTGCTCGAAGGTGCCGCTCATGGGGTCGTGTTCCAGCTTCTTGTAGATCTGGAAAACACCTGGTTTGGTGAAAAAGGGATCGACCCCGCTGGAGATGAGCGTCGAAAACAGCAGGCTGCCATTCTCATACACGCTGATGACCTGCTCATAAAGGTTGACCTCGACCCAGCGTTCTGCGTTCACACCGTCAGGTTTGATGGTGTTGGGGATCACGCGGGCCATATTGCGGTGCTCGATCCACTGTCCCAGGTCCACCATGACCCACTCGTTGCCGTCCACCACCGCCGAGTCGTACACGTGCACGACCTGGAAGCGGTTGTAGATGCGTCCGGTCTTGGGTTGGGTGAAGCCTGGCGTGGGATAGGCGGGAGCCTCGTTAATCACCCAGCCGAAGATGAAATCGGGGGTCTTTTTGAACACAAAGCCCTGGAAGTTCTGTACGCCCACCTTGCGAACGTACTCAGCGCTGATCCACTTGCCTGTGGCGATCTTGTAATAACGGCCGCGGTTGGTTTCGGCAGCTTCCTTGAGCGACACATACTTGATGCGCCCGGAGGGCAGCACGGAGGTGGAGTTGTCTTTGGCGACCTCATCCAGCGAGTCGTAAAGCAGATTTTCATCCTTTGTCACCACTCCGTATTGGAAGGGGATGACAGCCAGGTCGCGCGGGGTGCGCCCGGCGATGATGGGCCTGGGCGGCAGGGAGATGCCCAGGGCGGCCAATTCCTGCAGCCTGGCAGCCGGCCCGGCCTGCAGGCAGTTGTTTGTCTCCAGAAGGTCCGCGCCCGGCAGGCAGAGGGCCTGGTCGGCGTTGCCAGCACCAGCACCTTCAACTGCGCTGGCAGGCTGCACGCGGATAGCAGCGAGCAGGGAACTGAGGATGGTTACCAGTAATAAAATGCGTAATATATAACGACGTAACAAGAGTTTCCTCACAATTCAGACAAAACTTGCCCTATTTTACTTCATTCCCGCGTGAATTCCGTCATCAGGTTTCGGGATATTGATCATGCCCGCGGTGTTGGCTCAATTCTTGGAGGGCGGCGAACCCCTTTTCTCCCAGCAGGTATTGAAACTCCGGCGCAAAGGTCTCGACCAGGGGAATGGCCTGGTCGGCCGGGCGCATGCAGCTGCCTGGTTCGTTCACCATCTCGGCGGTCTCGTCCAGCGTAATACGGCCGGCTTCATCCAGGTCGAGCGGATGCAGGATGCAGTAATAGGGTTTGAAGCGCCAGGGATGCAGCCCATTGGCAACTGCCGCCACCTGTAAGGCGCATTTGCCGTCCGCCAGGCAAAAGATGCAGGCGGTGCCGCCGTAATGGTCGGGGCGGGTCTCCACCGCGGTGTGGATCACGGTGCCGGTTGGGCTGTGCTCGTCCTTATCTTCAACAGGCGCAAACCACTCTCCGGGCACGCGGCAGTCAGCGGGCATGTGCGGCTGGATGAGGGTGGAGTGTTTGAGAATGTCCTCCACCTCTCGCAGGTCCAGCCAAACGCCAAAAACGCAGCAGGCGCCTTTGCATTCACCGAGCAGGCAGCGCTGCATGGGTTCGGCGGCCAGCATGCGCGGGTTAACGCGCTCGAGGATGGTAGGCGGTGAATCATTCATAGAAAACATTGTACCATCTACAGTCCCGCAACCTGGTTTCCTTGTGCGTGCATAACCCTTTCCGCAGAAATCGTGTAAAATCCTTTAGAGGGATAACTCCCGGTTTCTTATCATCATCACAAGGAGAATGGTAATGTCTACCTGGAAAATTCTGTTGACGGACGGTCTGGAAGAGAAGGGCAAGGCGATCTTGCGAGCAGAAGCTGAAGTGACCGACAATCCCACGATTACCGCCGAGGAGTTGTTGAACGTGGTGGGCGAGTACGATGCCCTGATCGTGCGCGGGCGCACGAAAGTGACCCCGGCGGTGTTCGAGGCCGGCAAGAAGTTGAAAGTGGTGGGGCGCGCCGGCGTGGGCGTGGATAATATCGACCGTGAGGCTGCCAAAGCCCACGGTGTGACTGTGGTCAACTCCCCGTTGGCTACCACAGTGGCAGTGGCGGAACTGACCCTGGCGTTGATGCTTGGTGCGGTGCGCGAGATCGCGCGCGCGGATGCCAGTATGAAAGCCGGCAAGTGGCTGAAAAAGGAATTTGAGGGCGCTGAGCTGAACGGTAAAGCGCTGGGCGTGATCGGTTTCGGGCGCATCGGCTCCGCCGTGGCAGCGCGCGCCAAGGCTTTTGACATGCAGATCCTGGCGTATGATCCGCTGGTATCCGCGGAAGATATCAAAGCCCGCGGCGGATTGCCGGTGAGCCTGGATTACCTGCTGGCTTCCTCCGACATCATCACCATGCACATGCCACTGACCGCCCAATCCAAGGGTATGCTGGGGGCGGAAGCTTTTGGAAAAATGAAGAAGGGTGCCTATGTCATTTGCGCAGCGCGGGGTGGTGTCATTGATGAAGCCGCGCTGCTCGAAGCCTTGAACTCGGGAAAACTGGCCGGGGCGGCGTTGGACGTGTTCAGTGCGGAACCGCCCGGCTTGACCGACCTGGTGGCGCATCCCAAGGTGGTGTGCACCCCGCATGTCGGCGCGCAGACGGTGGAAGCCCAGGAACGGGCTGCCAATGACATCAGCGAAGAAGTGCTAAATGCCTTGAACGAAAAGCCTTTACGCTGGAAGGTTGCGTAATTCATTTGATTATTGGAGGAAGAATGCAGGAGAAGCTGGATAAATTTAAGCAACTGATGATCGAAGTTACCGACCTGCAGCGGGCACAGGCGCTGCTGGGCTGGGATCAACAGACCTACATGCCGCACGGTGGCGCAGAGGACCGCGGGAACATCCTGGAAACGGTCTCGGGCCTGCTGCACAGGAAGTTCACCTCACCTGAGGTAGGCGCGCTTCTGGATGACCTGCTGCCATACGCCGAGAGCCTTGATCCGGATTCGGATGACGGCTGCCTGGTGAAGCGCGTGGCGCATGATTACAGGAAATCAGTCAAAGTGAGCACGGCCTGGGTGGCGGAATTTGCCCGCGTGACCACGATGGCTGAGAGCGCCTGGGAAAAGGCCAAAGCCAACGATGATTTTTCAGTCTTCCAACCCTACCTGGAAAAAATCGTGGAAATGCGGCGGGCGTATGCGGACTTCTTCAAACCGTATGAGCATGTTTACGATCCTTTGCTGGATGATTTTGAACCCGGCCTGACCACCGCAGATGTCAAGAAGATCTTTGATCCCTTACGCACGCAGCAGGTCGAGATTTTGAAAGCCATTGCCGCCAAGCCGGTCATCGACGATTCCTTCCTGCATATTCCTTACGACGAACAGGGTCAGTGGGACTTCGGCGTGGATGTGGTCACTCGCTTTGGTTACGACTGGACGCGCGGACGCCAGGATAAATCCATGCACCCCTTCACCACTGGCTTTGGCATCGACGACGTGCGCATCACCACGCGCTTTGACCCGGAACGGGCAGCGTCTGCCTTGTTCAGCACCATGCACGAGGCCGGGCATGCCATGTATGAGCAAGGTGTTGATCGAAGCCTGCGCCGTTATCCCATCGCCACCGGCGTTTCCATGGCGGTGCACGAATCCCAGTCGCGCATGTGGGAAAACCTGGTGGGGCGTTCGCTTCCCTTCTGGAAGTTCTTCTACCCCAAGCTGAAAGAGCGCTTCCCGCAGCAGTTGGGCAACGTCTCGATTGAGCAGTTCTACCGTGGCATCAACAAGGTGGAACCTTCGCTCATCCGCGTGGAAGCGGACGAAGCCACCTACAACCTGCACATCATGCTGCGCATGGAGATCGAGATCGGGTTGATGGAAGGCAGCATCCAGGTGAAGGAGTTGCCCGAATTATGGAAGGCACGCATGCAGGATTACCTGGGCGTGATTCCGCCCAACGACCGCGAAGGTGTGCTGCAGGACGTGCACTGGGCTGGCGGGAGCTTTGGCTACTTCCCCACCTACGCCCTGGGCAACCTGGTCTCTGCACAGCTCTGGGAAAAGATCAATGCCGATATCCCCAACCTGGAAGACCAGATCAGCGTCGGCAAGTTTGATGAGCTGCTGGGCTGGCTGCGCGCGAAGATCCACCGTCACGGTGCAAAGTATGAGCCGCAGGAACTGGTGAAGCGCGTGACCGGCAGCGGCATCACCGCCGAGCCGTACATCCGCTATCTGAAATCCAAGTTCGGCGGGATCTACGGGATCTAAGCTGATTGAATATTAAATCGCAAACCAGCCTGTGTTGCTCACCAGGCTGGTTTGTTGTTGAAAGGGAAATTTAATTGGTCGCTGTATCGATTTGCCCTCACCCTGCCTCTCCCGCGAGCGGGAGAGGGTGTAAGGGCCAAGTTTTATTGATTACTTTTAGGCCCAGGTAACTGCCTGGAAGCGCGGTGGCTGGTTTATCAATGAACCTTAGAGAAACCCCTCTCTATCCGCGGGATGGAGAGGAGATAGGGGTGAGGTAATGTTTTACCTGTTTTACTGTAACGACCGACTGAGAATCACCTTCAGATAACTACTGGAACCTCTGCGGCAACAGACTGCATATTGCGCTCCAGGTGGATGATCTCGGGGACAAAGATGGCAGCCACGCCCATGAGGATCACCAGGCTGCCGCCCAGCCAGTACCACACTTCAGTGCCCAGCAATTCCGCTACCGGGGCGGAAATGAGCAGCGCCAGCGGCATCATCATGGTGCAGATGCTGTTGGTGGTGCCCATGATGCGTCCTTGCATTTCGGGGGCCACCTTGCTCTGCATGATGGCTTGCAGCGGACCGTTGGCCAGGGGGATCATTATCCCGAGTACTGCCGAGGCGGTTACTGCCAGCCAAAACCAGTTTCCCGGGGCGATACCGAATAGAAGTGTGCCCACCCCGATACCGATCACGCCCATCAAACTGGTGAGCATCTTGTTCTTGAATCCTCCCCAGGCACCCAGCGCCAGTCCGCCGGCGACGATGCCGATGCCGAAGATCGAATCCACCAGGCTGAGCTCCCAGACCCCCTTACCGAAGTGCTGCGTGACCATGAGCGGCAGAAAGGTTGAGGTCGGGGCCAGCAGGAAGTTCAATACTGCCGCCAGGAAGGTCAGGTAAAGTAACCCGCGCCAATTCTTCATGTAACGGAATCCTTCAGCGACATCGGTAAGCACTGTTTTGGGTGTGATCACGCTGGTGGTATCCGCGCGTTTTGGCTGCGGAATGTGAATGAAGAAGAGCGGGGAAATGGCGATGAGGGCGGTGATCACGTCAATACTGACCACCTGGTAGAACTTGAGATATGTCATGAGCAGGGCACCCAGGGGAGGGGCGATGATGTTCATGCCGCCGCGCAAGGCCTGGTTGAGCCCGGCAAAGCGCGCCAGGTGTTTATCTGGCACCATCAGGGAGGTGGAAGCCTGCATGGCCGGCCAGTGGAAGACCCCGCCAACCGAGCGCAGGAACATCACCACAAAGATATGCCAGACCTGGATAAGATCAAAAGCGAACAAGATGGCCAGGACGAGGGTGAAGAAAGCCACGCTGGCATCCGCCACGATCATCACCACGCGCCGGTTCAGGCGGTCCACCAGAGCGCCGGCAAAGGGAGCCAACAGGACCTCAGGGAGGATGGCCACGAACGTGGCCGTGGCGAGCAGGGCGGCCGAGCCGGTCTTCTGGGTGATCCACCACACCAGGGCGAAAGCCACCAGTCCGCTGCCCAGCAGCGAGAAGATCTGTCCGGCCCAGATGGGGATGAACTTGCGCATCCACTGAGGTTCAATTTCGATCGTGGTGTTTTCCATATACAAGCTCCAATACGCACACGCGGCCTGTTGATCCAGTCCGGATTTCTTCGGCTAAGGTTGAGGGGAAATTATTCGATATAGACTTCGACGTGTTCGCCGTCTTCGTCGTCGTAGATGTCCATGATCTGGCCGGTCTCGCCAGAGGCGAGGGCTTCCGCCAGGCGGGCGGCGTCCAGCCCTTCCACTTCCGGTGAGAAGCGCATACCCATGCGCATGCCGGCGTTGACCATGCCCAACGGCATGCGGATGTTGACGCGCGTGCGCCCGGTGTCTGTGTCGGTCACACGCACGCGGAAAAACTTCCCCGTGCTGCGGCTGGCGAAGGCTGCCGGCGTGCGTTCCTCTGCTTCGGGTTTCTTCGCTGAAGAATCCAGGGCTTTGAGGAGCTCAGCGGCCATCTCAGCCGTGATCTTGCCGTCCTGCAGCATTTTCAAGACTTTTAATCGTTCCTCACTGGTAGCCATTACTTCGCCTCCTGTGCAGGGATGCTCTTCGGCTCGCTGTAACGTTCTCCGCGCAGACGCGCCTGGGCTTCTTCCCAGCTCATCTTGCCTTCGTCCAATTTTTCCAGGATCTCGCGGCGTTCCTCAGGGGAGAGCTGAACAGGGCCTTCGTCCTTGCCGGGTTCATACCCCAGTGCGCGCACGATCTCGGTCAGGCGGCTGCGCAGGGTGGGATACGAGAGGTTCATCTCGTCTTCCATGCGGTTCAGGCGTCCTTCGCAGCGTACGAAGGTGAGCAGGAATTGCATCTGTTCAGGGCTGAGGTTGCCGAAGGGGGTGTGTTCGGCGGCGAAATGACCTTCGATGGTGGTGTCACAATTGACGCAGTAAAGACGCGTGACCACCAGGTCGTTCTCGCATACCGGGCATTTATCGATGGTTTTATTGATCATTATTCATCCTATTCCTGGGCCTTAACTCCCCTTGATCGGGAAGTAGCAGGTTATTCCAATCTAAATAACATAAAGTATCATTAAATATTCTAATAATATACTATCATAAAATTTAATAATGTCAATATTAAAATGAATATTATTAATAATTTAATTAAGAATCAGGATTCAGAAGTGGGTGAAATTGTTTCCGAGTGTGAGAACACGAACCAGCCGCCCATGCGGTTATCCACGTCCTCGGGGGCGCGGTCGTAGTAGATGACAAAGATCTCTCCGCTGGCAACCTGCACTTTGAAGTAGAAACGGCCCACACCCCATGAGCCGGCGCGGGCGGCAGCAGCCGCGTGCGGTGCGGACATGTTACGTGCGTAGCGCCCGCGGCGTTTGAAGTCGCTCCATTCCTCCAGCGAGCGGCTAATGCGGTAGTCCACTCCGCGCCAGGTGAAACCGTTCGGGCAGGAAGGAGATTTCAGGCGCAATTGTTCCTCGTCAAAACTGACGGTGATGGCTTCGTCGATGAACTGGGAATTGGACTGGCTCATGTTAATTCCATTTTATTGCCAATTGGTCACAGCGAAATATTGATCCCGAAGAAGACTGACTAATCTTTCCAGTCATGAGGTTCAACGTGTACATAGGCACGGTCCACGTGCGGGAACTCTTCCAGGCGGGCGATGATGCTGTCTGTGATCTGGTGTGCCTCGGTCAGCGTTTTGCTGCCGTCCACATTCACGTGCATGTCGATCATCAGGCGCGGTCCCACGTATTCGGCCATGATGTGATGCACGCGCAGCACGCCCGGGATGGCTTCAGCAGCCTGGATGAAAGCGTTGACCTCTTCCTGGGATGCGCCTTTTCCTGTCAGGAAGCCCAGGTTTTCGCGCCCTGCCAGGAAAGCCTGGCGGAAGATCCAGGCGGCTACCAGGAACCCGGCGATGGGGTCCGCCAGCGGATGGATGAAGTTCGAGCCCAGCACGCCAACAAAGGCTGCCGCGGAGGTCAGCACATCGCTCAGGTTGTCCTTGGCGGTGGTGGCCAGGGTGGGGCTTTGCACTTTGCGGGCGATGCGTGTGATGATGTAGTACATGCCGGCTTTAATGGCAGCGCTGACCAGCAGGATGAAGGTGGGCAGATTGAGCGCAATGGCGCTGATGGAATGATCGAGGTAGCGGTCGAGCGCGTTGCGGGCAGCCTCAAAACCTGCAAAGGCCATCGAGGCGGTCACCACCAGTCCGATGAGCGGCTCAAAACGCGAATGTCCCTGCGGATGCGAGAGGTCAGGCGGGCGCAGTGCCATGGTAAGCCCCACCACCATCAGCAGGGAATAGACCACATCCGAAGCAGAATTGGCGGCATCGGCGTAGATGGCGGCAGAACCGGATATCCAGGCCACAAGACCTTTGGAAACAGCCAGCAGAGATAGTTTTCAAGCGTTCCGGAATCATGCGGAAGTGATTGAAGCGGACCGGTATGGCGAAAAGGTACTTCGCCTGGAGGACGGTCGAATGCTTAAACTGTTTCGTCGAAAACGGCTGATTTCTTCGGC
>DAONEZ010000011.1:0-15816 GCA_035403345.1 Anaerolineaceae bacterium | reverse complement strand
ACACCTGAATCGTCCAAAATCTCATGGAGGGTCAATACATCCGGACCATTCAGATCTTGAACGATATTGCGGGCAATTGACCGGAAACGCGATTCCGGGTCATTTCTGGAAAGGTTCTCGACGTTGAAGGAGGCGATGGACAACAACCCGTCGGACATTTCGACTGGTCCGATTTCAGTTCGAGTATTTTGAAAATACACTCTTCCGATAGTGTTGATTTTGAAATTGCCGTATGAATAATCCATGATCCCCATAACCGGTTTTACCAGCCTGGCACCCAGGTTGACCAGTTCTGTATTGGATTGGTTCATATTCAGCAGGATGCGCTCAGGGTTATGATCCTCCATCGTCGCAAGCAGAGCACCAGCCGCGGACATTTGCCTGGCATCCAGCGTGCCAGGAGAGATGACCGCCACTTCGTTGTACGAGTTCCTCGGGCCCACAACAATTCCGGACTCTACTTGAATTAACATCGATTCCAGGCTCTCAAAGAAATCGAGACCGTCAATATCCGGGTCAAATTGTGTAGTTTCATCATCATCGATCACTGAATTTGGCAGTGATCGTCCCCTCTGACCAATAACCACTGCAGCCGGTATATCATTTCCAGATGATACGATTTGAATTGAATCAGGATCAATTTCGGTGATGGGCAGGTTATATTCGTCTTCTCGGCCGGCTGTATACTCCAAAACCCTGCCGGTCACTGATACCCTGTCTCCCGGGTACACATCAGGGTAGGAGCCAACGTGGACATAAATACCTTCGGAAGAACAATCCCTGGCATCCGGTTGCTCCTCCTGCATGTAGAATCCCTGGTAGGCTTTGTACGTGACAATTCCGTTGATATCCTCGACCTGCTGATTGACATAAGGTGAAATGTGCGTGCATCCCTGGATATCATGTATGCTGAGTTCAGCCTTCTGATTTGTCTGCGGACGTGGCGGCACGCATGCCGTCAAGAATAATAGGGTAAATATTAAACCAATTTTTAGTGATGGAAGTCGCTTCATGATAGGCTATTGTATAATTTTTCCATAAGATTGTGTGTGGAGGCAGAATGGGACAATTCATCGGATCGATCGACCAGGGCACGACAAGCACGCGTTTTATCGTGTTTAACAGGCAGGGCAACATCGTAGCCATTGACCAAAAAGAACATCGACAATATTACCCCGCGCCAGGTCTGGTGGAACACGATGCCCTGGAGATTTGGAACAACACGCGGGATGTTATCCAAAATGCCATGCGCATTTCCGGGCTTTCAAACGAGGATATCGTAACTCTCGGCATTACCAACCAGCGTGAGACCACAGTGCTCTGGAACCGGCTGACGGGACAACCCTATGGACATGCCATTGTCTGGCAGGATACGCGCACATCTGAAATCTGTAATACGCTTGCGAAAAAGGGCCACCAGGAATTAATTCTCAACAAGACCGGGCTGCCGTTGGCCACTTATTTTTCCGGTCCCAAAATCAAATGGCTGCTTGCTAACACACCAGCCATCATGGAGGACGTCACCAAAGGCGAGGTCCTTTTCGGAAATATGGACACCTGGTTGATCTGGAACCTGACTGGCGGAATTCATGGTGGTGTGTACGTAACCGACGTAACCAATGCTTCCCGCACCATGTTGATGAACCTACAAAGCCTGCAATGGGATGAAGAATTACTTGCGATGTTGGATATTCCAGCCTCGATCCTCCCCCGCATCAGCTCCAGCTCGGAGGTGTACGGGTATTGCCAGGGATTGCTGCCGCGCGTACCCATTTCCGGAGACCTGGGAGACCAGCAGGCAGCCTTGTTCGGGCAATGCTGCTTTAATCCGGGCGAAGCCAAGAACACCTACGGAACAGGCTGTTTCCTGTTGATGAATACCTCAACCACTCCTGTGCTCAGTCAAAATGGCCTTCTTACCACGGTTGGGTACAAGATCGGCGCATCTCCCGCTGTGTACTGCCTGGAAGGTTCTGTTGCCATTACCGGGGCGCTGGTGCAATGGCTGCGGGATAATCTACAGATCATTGAAAAATCTGGAGATATCGAACCCCTCGCCAGGACGGTCGCCGACAACGGTGATGTCTATTTCGTACCCGCTTTTTCGGGGCTGTTTGCGCCTTACTGGCGGTCTGATGCCCGCGGTGTGATCGTGGGACTTACGCGCTATGCCAACAAAGGACATATCGCGCGGGCTGCGTTGGAAGCCACCGCCTTCCAGACCCAGGAAGTTCTGGCAGCCATGGAAAAAGATGCAGCTACTAAACTCCGGACTTTAAGAGTGGATGGTGGCATGGTAGTGAATGAGCTCCTGATGCAATTCCAGGCCGATATTCTCGGCGTCCCGGTCGTGCGTCCGCGCATCACGGAGACAACCGCGCTAGGTGCCGCATACGCAGCGGGCCTGGCAGTCGGGTTCTGGACTGGCACGGATGACCTGTTGGCCAACTGGGCGATCGATAGAACCTGGGATCCACAAATGGACGGTGAAAAAAGCAGCACGTTGATTACGAAGTGGCACAAAGCCGTAGAACGCACCATGAATTGGATCGAGCCAGCTTCATCTTGACGCATTCAGTTGCCGCGAGTAAAATAATAAGTCGGCTCAATAATGGGCTAATAATCTAAATAGGATGAAGGTAACCGGCTGGAACCGGTGAGAGGCGTCCGAAGGATAATCTGATGGAAAAGTTCGAAATCAATGCAGAAAAACGGACAGTAACAGGTAAGAAAGTCAGTGTTTTACGACGCGAAGGCAAGCTCCCTGGCGTCATCTATGGTCATAAAGTTGACCAGGTTGCCATCCTGATGGATTTAAAAGAGGCCACCAAGGTCCTCAACAAAGTCACCAGTTCAACTATCATCTCCATCAATCTCGAAGGCAAGCAGCTTTCCGCGCTCGTTCGCGAACGTCAGAAGAATTACATGAAGAATCTCTTTATCCATGTGGACTTCCAGGCCGTTTCGCTGACCGAAAAGATTCGCACCCACGTGAATGTGGAATTCTCAGGCATCGCTCCTGCGGTGAAGGATTTCAACGGTGTTGTTGTTGAAGGCCTGTCCTCAGTGGAAGTGGAAGCACTTCCTACAGACTTGCCCGAGCGTTTCGTGATCGACATTTCCGTTCTGAAGAACATCGGTGATGCCATCTACGTGAAAGACATCCAGATTCCCCAGGGTGTTGATATTCACACCCCAGCCGAGGAAATGGTTGTTCTCATCACACCGCCTGCGGGTGAGGAAGTTGAAGAGCCGCTGGCAGAAGGTGCTGCTGAACCTGAAGTGATCGAAAAGGGTAAGAAAGACGAAGAAGTCGCAGATTAGCGATTCCACTACCGAAAAAAGTGAGAGACGACTTTATGAGCCGTCTCTCACTTTTTCAAGTACCATCCTGGTGATCATGGCTGTAATACCCCAAAGATGGTCACCCTGGTAATCCACATAATGGATCACCCGCCGAAATGATCCCGGTTCGTACTCGAAATCCTTTTCATACCAGTTTCCTTCGGTATCCAGCCATTCCACAGGAATTAAGATGATCTTGGCTACTTCATCCTGGTTAATTTTTAGAGTTACCGGCCAATCCACCACCCCGATCACCGGTACAACACAAAACATGGAAATTGTTGGCAGCGGGTCGCACACGCCCAAAACGCGAATATGCTCACCATCCACACCGATTTCCTCATTAGTCTCACGCAGTGCCGTACTTACAATGTCAGCATCGCCAGGCTCAAATGAGCCGCCCGGAAAGGAAATCTCCCCGCGGTGCGTGGCTACGTTATCCGCCCGTTTGGTAAACAGCAGATGCCATTTGCCATCCATACACACAAACGGCATGAGGACAGCCGCCGGAGTATGTGTGGTATTGAGAGCTGCATCAAAAGTTCTGCTTTGAGACAATACTCGTTGCAGTTCCAGTTCAAAGTCTTTACTGCAATTCGGCACCCGGGACCTCTTCTTCGCTTGGATTGGAATCGTCAAAGCCAACCATACCAACCTCTTTCAATAGCTTTCTATCCACCACTGAGCGGTCGATTTCAACCGGCCTGGCAAAGATCAGGTAACCGGTGTGCGCGATCATACGGTCCGCTGGGCGGAAACGGGTAGGCTCGGTCTTGTAAAACCGGATGGCAATATCGCAGACTTCCACGAAAGCAAAATCATTTTGACGGAGAGCCACGAGCAATGTGCTCACCTGGTTCGTTGTCGGTAGGATACAGCCAAATTGACCGCCGAGTTTCAGAGCCTGTCTCACCTGGGACAGATAATCATAAGGATTGGCAACATCCAGGAAGACAGCATCCACACCCTGTTCGTCGAAACCATCCCTAATATCCTTCACCTTGAAGTCAACTGAGCCCGTTAACCCAACCTTCTCCAACGAACGCCTTGCAACCTGTTGAGTCGATTCCTTTATCTCATAGCTATACACCCTGCCGGTATCACCCACAGCCCTCGATAGCGCAGCGGTAAGTGACCCGCTGCCTGTACCAGCCTCGATCACGCGCGTACCGGGTCCAATTCCCAGGTAGATGAGCACATAACCGATCTCCTTGGGATACATGATCTGCGTGGCACGCTTTGTGGTCCGCAACAGGTCGGTGAAGATTGGCTGCAGAAGAAAGAATGGACTCCCGTTGTGGCTGAATACCTGGGTTCCCCACCGCCTGCCAGCCAGGTCATCATGCTTCAAAACTCCCCGGTGGGTGTGTAATTCTGCTCCTGGTTCCAGTTTAAAAATAAACGACTTATGGCTCAACCCCACCAATTGCACCAGGTTGCCATAATTTGCTACAGATGAATTCGCTTCGTCCAATGTTATCCTTTCAAATTGCCCTGGCTGGCAGAACTTAGCCAGTATCCCAGGAAGAGAACGATTAACGTTCCAAAAAGTGCCGGTCCCAAGTCGATGGGTCCAACCTGAATGAACTTGATTCCTGTATTCTTACCGATCAGGTGCCCGAGCCAGAAACCTGCCCAGGCGAACAGGTTGTATAGTATCAAACACTTGAGCCCACCCCCGCGCCAGAAGTGGAAAGCACAGCCGAATATTGAGGCGATTAAACAGCCGAAAATGAACGTGGCAATGGTCATGATCCCTCCCGGATCACTCGCTGGATAACGCTGCTCCCCATCACTTCATCTCCGTGGTAAAACACGGCGAATTGGCCAGGAGTTGCATCCCGTACTCGCTTGTCAAAAAATACCTGGTATTCTGAGTTATTAAGTTTGATCAATTTACCAGGCAGTAAACCAGACTTGTAGCGGATCTTGAAGTCGAAACGGGTTGGAAGATCAGGTTCCCTCCCGCTGATCCAACTGACGTTCCCGATTATCATTGAATGACTGCCGAGCATTGCTTTTGTGCCAATAATGATCTCGTTATTCAGGACATCTTTTTCCAGTACATAAACTGGTTCAGCGAACCCGGAACCGAGTCCCTTGCGTTGACCGATGGTGTAATTAGATAAACCGTTATGCTCTCCAACAACCTGCCCATCAACCATACGGATGACACCCGTCCGGTTGGAATCAGCAGAATACGTGTCCAGGAAAAGTTCCTGGCTCACTCCCCCCAGAAAGCACAGGTCCTGGGATTCCTCTTCCGCCTGAAAGCCGAAACCAAATCTATGCGCAATATGCCTGATTTCCTCTTTGGTCATTTCACCCAGAGGCAGCAATATGTGCGAAAGTTGAGGCTGACTCAACCCGGCGAGAACATAAGACTGGTCTTTCTTCGCATCCACCCCCTTGAGCAGTGCTGAGGAGCCATCGAATCTTCTAATCACCCGTGCATAATGACCCGTCGCCAGCCTGTCTGCTCCCCGGCCAAGGGCAGCCTGCAGCAACGTGCCCCATTTTATTTCCCGGTTGCACACAAAACAGGGATTGGGAGTCTGTCCATCTTTGAGACTTGAGAGGTAGTATCCTACTACTTTTGTGCGAAATTCCTTTTCCAGATCAATGATCTCAAAAGGAATATCAAGTTTATGAGCAATCTCTCTCGCCCGTTTTTCCTGGGACTCGCGTTTCTGTAAGGCTGCATTCTGATCAGGATTGCCGTTCCAAAGCCGCATCATGATCCCAATAACGCGATAGCCTTGCTCTAACAGTAATGCGGCGGTGACTGAACTGTCCACACCTCCGCTCATTCCCACTGCAACCATTGCTTTTTGGTTTTGCCCGGTCATCACTTATTGATCATCCTTGACTGCGCTGATTATAGCATCCCGCTTACACGGTATAGGATTATTGTTAAAAAGCATACTCTTGTGAATCCTAGTAAGAACCCGATCCTTATACTCAGCCAACTAACCAATTTCAAAGGCTGATATAATTTATTCATCATAATTTTGGGTTCAGAAGGAGCAGCCATGATTCAGAAGATCATTTTTGGTACGGATGGATGGCGTGGTGCAATCGCAGAAGATTACACTTTTGCGAATGTACGCCGGTGCACCCAGGGGTTTGCCAGCTACCTGCTCAACAAGGGCAAAGCTGGTGAATGGATCGTGGTCGGGCACGACAAGCGCTTCCTCTCTGAATTCTTCGCCCGTGCCGTGGCTGAGGTGCTGGCAGCAAACGGTTTGAAAGTCTGGTTGACCGATGGTGCCACCCCTACACCGGTAATTGCCTACGCAGTCGTTGACAAAAAGGCAGCCGGAGCAGTAAATATTACCGCTTCCCACAATCCGCCTACCGATAATGGCTTCAAGGTCCGCAATGAGTTTGGCGGTGCCATTGATCCGGCCGGATTAAAAGAAATCGAAAGCCTCATCCCGGACAACGAAGATGTGGTCAAGAGAATTCCATTCGCCGATGCTGAAGCCGCTGGTCAGGTGAAGATCTTTGACGCGGCGATCAATTACATCTCTCATTTCAAAGACCTAATCGACCTGGAGCCGATCAAGGCAGCCGGGCTCACCGTGATCGTAGATGCCATGTGGGGCAACGGCGCCGGCTGGTTTACCCGACTGCTCGCTGGTGGAAGAACGCGTGTGATTGAGATCCATGACCAGCGCAATCCTGTCTTCCCGGAGATGAAACGCCCGGAACCCATTCCCCCCAACATCAATGTCGGTCTGCAAACCACGGTTGACAAAAAGGGTGATGTGTTGTTGATCACGGATGGCGACGCCGACCGGGTTGGCGTGGGAGATGAAAACGGTGTTTTCGTGAATCAATTACAGGTTTACGCTCTCTTGGCCTACTACTTGCTCGAAGTACGCCAGCAGCGCGGTCCGATCGTGAAAACGCTCTCCACCACCAGCATGCTGGAAAAATTAGGCAGGCTCTACGATGTTCCAGTATACGAAACCGGGGTTGGCTTCAAATATGTGGCTCCCAAGATGCTTGAAACAGATGCCATGATCGGCGGCGAGGAATCTGGCGGGTATGCCTTTCGCGGCAACGTCCCCGAGCGGGATGGCATCCTGGCGGGTCTTTACATGCTTGATTTCATGGTCAAACTGCAGAAAAAACCCTCCGAATTACTGGCGCTCCTCTTCAGCAAGGTGGGTGCACATTATTATGACCGTATCGACACTCCCTTCAAAGGCGACCGGGAATCGCGGGAAAATATGATCCTTTCCGCACACCCGAAGACGATTGGCGGACTGAAGGTGGAAGGACTGGATACGACCGATGGATTCAAATTCATCCTTGAGGATGGCGGCTGGATGCTGATCCGCTTCTCCGGTACTGAACCCATTATGCGCGTCTATTGTGAAACCACCCACAAGGAAAATGTGCCCGCTATCCTGAAGGATGGCCAGAAGATTGCCGGGTTAGCCTGAGTGAACTTTGTTGACACCCATTGCCATTTAAACTTTCCGGGGTTTCAGGACGATCTTCAGTCGGTCGTTGAAAGTGCCCTTGCGGCAGGTGTCACCCGGATCGTCGTACCGGGAACTGACCTGGCGAGCAGTCAACTTGCAGTCAAATTGGCGGAGAAATTTCCGCCAATTTTTGCTGCCGTCGGCATTCATCCAACTGATATCGAGTCTTTCCACGATGAGCATTTGAAACAGCTCTCAAGCCTAATGCGCAGCGAAAAAGTAGTGGCTGTCGGTGAAATCGGACTGGACTATTATCACAGGCAGGATCGCAAAGACCAGCAAAAAGTGATCTTTCGAAAAATGCTGCAACTTGCTGACGAACACAATAAACCGGTCATTCTTCACAGCCGGAATTCCCTCGCGGACCTGGTAGGTGAGATCAAAAACTACCGGATGAATAATTCAAAATTAACGTGCAAGGGTGTTTTTCATGCCTTCGAAGGCAATCTCGCCGAGGCCAGTGAAGTAGCCAGCCTGGGATTTCTGATTGGCGCTGGGGGTCCGGTAACCTACAGATCTGCTGCAGTGAAACATCAACTTTTTAGCAAAATTGAATTAAAATATATAGTCTTAGAGACAGATGCCCCTTTCCTGGCGCCTCAAGGGCAACGCGGTAAACGCAATGAACCGGCGAATATTCCGATCATCGCAGAACAGGTAGCCCAACTGCAGACCTGCAGCCTGGAAGAAGTGGCAATGCAAACGACCAGAAACGCTAATCTCTTATTTGATTGGAAAGAATGAGTTGATTTCCGCTATCCAGAATCTCCCCTCTATACAACAAGGCCTCGACGCAGTAGAAAAACTGATGCTCATGCAGGCTGAAGATTATCATCCTGACCTGAAATCAGCTTTGTCTGTTATCTTGTCTTCCGGTGGCAAGCGCATCAGACCCACGATCATCCTGTTGATAGGCAGCATGTTGAATGCCCGGTTGGATCTGATCATTCCATTAGCGGCTTCCATCGAGTTATTGCACACCGCCACGCTGGTTCACGATGACTTGATCGATGGTGCCATCCTCCGGCGCGGCATCCCCACGTTGAACTCAAAGTGGTCTCCCGCTGCCACTGTATTAACCGGCGATTTTGTGTTCGCGAGTGCAGCGGAGCTCGCCACCAAAACGAAATCCATCGAGGTGATGGAAATATTCTCTCGCACCTTGATGACCATAGTGAATGGCGAAGTCAACCAGCTCTTCAACAGCCGCCAAGCTAACGATCTGGATGATTACTATCGCAGGATCTACGCCAAAACAGCCTCATTGTTTGAAACCTCAACGCACACCGCGGCAATATTAAGCGGTGTGGACGATCAAAAGATCGAGTTGTTGCGAAAATTTGGGTATGAACTGGGTATGTCATTTCAGATCGTGGATGACATCCTGGATTACGCTGGCGATGAAACCACCATTGGCAAACCGGTTGGCGGTGACCTGAAGCAAGGGCTCGTTACCCTTCCCCTGCTCTATTACATCCAGGAAAACCCCAATGATCAAGCTGTCATTTCCTTGAGAGCAGGACATTTTATTCAGGATGACGCAGAAATTGCCAGCCTGGTATCAGCAGTCAATTCCAGCCAGGCGCTTGAAAAAGCCCAGGCCGACGCTGACCGTTTCGTCGAACGCGCTGAAAAGTACCTGCTTGATTTTCCTGAATCCCAGGAGCGCAGCGCACTCCTTGAGATTACGCGCTATATTGTCGAAAGAAGGAAATAAAAAAGCCGCTAAAAGCGGCTAATGGAGTGCGCTGGGAGGGAGTTGAACCCTCACGCCTTGCGGCACATGGCCCTCAACCATGCCTGTCTGCCAATTCCAGCACCAGCGCAAACGCTCCGATATTATACCTGCCTGTACCGTTATGTCAAGAAACCTGGTGAAGATTAGTCAAGGAGATTGAAAAATGAGCATTATTCTGGATGCAATGGGCAGCGACGAATTTCCAGAGCCTGAAATCCTGGCTGCAGTGGAGTTGGCAAAACAAGGAGAAAAGGTCACCCTGGTTGGAAAATCCGACTTGATCGAACTCAAATGCAAGGAACTGGGTGTTGATTTCCGCTCTCTGGATGTGATAGACGCCCCGGATATGGTTGAAATGACCGATAAACCGGTGGAGTCCTTCAAGAAAAAGCCGAACAATTCCATGGCAGTGGGTCTCAACCAGGTAAAAGAAGGGAAAGCGGAGGCTTTTGTGACAGCCGGAAATACAGGTGCAGCCTATTTCAATGCAGTTACCATCCTGCGGCGGCTGCCGAACATCTCACGCCCGGCATTGGCAGCCATCATTCCGGTGAAAACGGGACAATGTGTCTTCATGGACACAGGTGCCAACGCAGATTGCCGGCCGGAATTCCTGCTTGAATTCGCCGTAATGGGCAGTGTTTACGCCGGAAAAGTCTTCAACCTGGAATCACCCAAGGTAGGCCTCTTGTCCAATGGTGAAGAAGCCGGAAAAGGCAATCAACTGGTAAAAGACGCCTATCCTTTGCTGGAAAGCAGCGGCGTCAATTTTTTCGGCAATGTGGAACCCAAAGAGGTATATGCCGGTCAGGTAAATTGTGTTGTCACAGACGGCTTCTCAGGGAACGTATTCATCAAGTCAAGTGAAGCCGTTGCGAAATTGATCACCTCCGTTTTGAAAGAAAGCATCTCAGCCCGCTTCCTCAGCAAGTTAGGTTACCTGCTTGCCAAGCCTGCCTTTTCAGGACTCAAGAAAATGATGGATCCCTCCGAGACTGGTGCTGCCCTTTTATTAGGCGTCAACGGGTTGGTCTTCATCGGACACGGCCGGTCGGATGCCCACGCCCTGGTATCCGCGGTCAAGTTGGCGCGCCGGTCGGTGAACAACGGTCTGCTGGAAGGCTTAAAAAAGCAGATCCAGGCGAAATTATCACAAACATCATTCTCACTCAATTAATCAAAGGATATATCATGAGGATCATTTCAAACGACAAGTTGATCAAACGTAATGGCCGGATCGGCAACATCACTTCCCTGGCGAGCATCGTTGTCCTGGGGGCAGGCATGGTGCTCTCCTTCACCGACAAAGATGGGTCAAAGATTCCCTATACTTTCGCTGCCTTGATCGTGGGCTTTTTAATGTTCCAGGTGGGCAACTTCTTCATGTCCAAGTGGGGAAAATCCCCGCGTCCCGATGAGCTGATCTCCAGTGCGCTCAAAGGATTGGATGACAAGTACACGTTGTATCATTACACTACCCCGGTCTCACACTTGCTGGTAGGACCATCTGGCGTGCACTGCCTGGTGCCGCTGAACCAGGCGGGAGAGATCACCTATGATGAATTGCGCCAACGCTGGAAACACAAAGGCGGGAATTTCTTCATGAAAACTTTTGGCGGCGAGAGCCTGGGTCGTCCTGAGAATGAGGTCAGGTACACCCTGGGTGACGCAGCTAAATTGCTGAAGGACAAATCCATCTCGATAGATCCATTCGTTCCTGAGGCCGTATTGGTCTTTACCAACCCGAAAGCGGAATTAAGCGGTGAGGATAGCCCCGTTCAAGCTCTTCAAGCAGCAAAATTAAAGGAATTTATCAGGAAAAAAGCCAAGGAAAAACTCTTTCCAGTGAATCTGATCAAGCAATTTGAAGAAAAGGTCGGATAAAAAAAAGAAGGCAGCGGTCAGCTGCCTTCTTTTCTTCGTTGTAACCTGGGCTTGGGGGCAACCACCAGCTCCTTAAGCCGTTTCACTTCATCAGCGGTCAATGAGCGGCTTTCCCCGGATTTTAAAGTTCCCAGCCGTAAGGTGCCGATACGGACGCGTAGAAGACGAACAATAAACAAACCCGTCACCTTGGCCATTTCCCTGATCTGCCGTTTGTACCCCTCGCGCAGCACCACCCGGATCCATGCGCCCTTCCCTGAGGAAGAGTCAAGCTGAACTTCAGCCGGAGAGGTACGGTGACCATCTTCCAGCACTACACCGCGCCGCCAGATCTCAAGTTGCTTGTCATCCGGGTGCGAGCTGACCAGCACACGGTATTCCTTTTCATGCTGATAGCGTGGGTGCGTCAACTTGTTCAGCAATTCCCCATCGTTCGTCAGAAGTACCAACCCTTCGCTTTCAAAATCCAGGCGTCCCACGGCTGCCAGCTCATGACCATTCTCGACCATGTCAAAGATGATCCTGCGGGTATCCCCTTCCACTTTATCACACAAGACAAACCTGGGCTTGTTGAGAGCGATATAGCGAAATTGCTTCGCTTGCGGAATTGGCCTTCCATCCACCTGGATATGGTCTTTATCAGCCACTGCTTTCTCACCAAGCGTCACTTTTTTACCATTAAGAATCACCCGGCCCTGTTCGATCAATTCCTCGCAAGCTCTGCGTGAACCGAATCCCGACCGGGCAAGAATCTTTTGTACGCGCTCTTCTTCCATGTTCTAATCCTTCAATAATCCATTCTTCTGAGGTTCCGATTCATCGGCTTCCAATTCATACGGGGGAAGCTCATCGAGCGAGTTCAGACCGAAATGCTGCAGAAAATCAACCGTCGTCGAGAATAGAATCGGCCGGCCGGGACCATCTGCGCGCCCGACTTCCTGGATCAGCCCGCGTGACAACAGGCTGCGGATGACGCCATCGCTGCTCACGCCGCGAATACTTTCGATCCCCGGGCGTGTGATGGGTTGGCGATAAGCAATTATGGTCATGGTCTCGATCGCTGCCCGGCTCAACCGTGAGGTTAACTCCAATCCCAGGAACTTTTCAAGATCCTGAGCATATTCCGCTGAAGTTGTTAGCTGATACCGATCACTGTATCGCTGCAAGGCTAAACCACGCCCCTGGTAGAGCACTTCCAACTCCTTGAGGATCGTGTCCACCTCTTTGACCGGAAGGTCGAGCGCTTCAGCTATTTGGGAAGCAGATACCGGCAGATTGGCGACAAATAAGAGCGCTTCAACCCTGGCTGAAGCGTTCCTGTCGTTGGAATCCGGGACGATGTCACTCATGCTATAATTACCAGGTTAATTTAACCGAAATGATTATAACCCAAGTTCAATAAAGTATTGTTGGAGGTTGGCAATGAGAGTACTAATCACTGGTGCAGCAGGTTTCCTTGGATCACATCTTTGTGACCTGCTGCTTTCCAAAGGACATTCCGTCGTCGGGATGGACAATTTCATTACTGGCAGCCCGGATAATCTGGCGCACCTGGCGGGTAATGAGAATTTTTCCTTTATCAAACACGATGTCTCCGAATACATCTTTGTCCCCGGTAAGTTGGATGCTGTGCTCCATTTTGCTTCCCCTGCCAGCCCGAATCCCGCCTCCCCCTTCAGTTACCCGAGTTTACCCATTCAAACCATGAAAGCAGGAGCCCTCGGCACCCACAACACCCTGGGGGTCGCCAAAGCCAACAATGCGCGCTTCCTGCTCGCTTCCACCAGCGAGATCTATGGAGATCCGGAAGTTCATCCTCAAAAAGAGACCTATTGGGGGCACGCTGATCCGATCGGTTTTCGTTCGGTCTATGATGAAGCCAAGCGGTTTGCCGAAGCCATGACCATGGCTTATCATCGTTTTCACGGCGTGGATACGCGCATTGTGCGCATTTTCAACACCTACGGTCCGCGCATGCGAATTGATGACGGGCGTGTCGTTCCCAATTTCATCGACCAGGCAATGAAGCACGAACCCCTGACTGTCTATGGGGATGGGCTACAAACGCGCAGTTTCTGCTATGTGAACGATCTGATTGAAGGAATTTATCGCTTGCTGATGTCAAATGAGCATTACCCTGTCAATATTGGCAATCCGGCTGAAATTTCCATTCTCGAATTCGCAAAACGCATCAACGAGCTGACCGGCAATCCAGCGGGTATCATCTACAAGGCTGACAAACGCCTGGGTGACGATCCGCAGAGACGTCAGCCTGAGATCACGCGTGCCCGCGAGATCCTGCAATGGGAGCCAAAAGTCAAACTGGAAGAAGGCTTGCGCGCGACGATTGAGTACTTCCAGACCAGGCAAACGCTGGAATAAATGGCAGCAGTTCAAAAATCTATCAAATTAAGGCAATTCCTGCGCTTTGGCGTGGTCGGAGCGATCGGTTCGGTCATCGACTTTGGCGTGTTTAACCTGCTTGCGTCGGTATTGCACTTTCCATCAATCCCTTCGAGTGTGATCTCGTTCTCGTTGGCCGTGCTCAATAATTTCGTCTTAAACAGGATTTGGACCTTTCCGGAGACTCGTAGCACTCCTGCGCTTAAACAGTTGACCCAGTTCGGAATTGTAAGCGTCGCCGGGTTGTTAATCCGTACGCCCCTGTTTGCTTTTCTTGAGAAACTGCTCATCCCTCTGGCCGGGAAATACGTCCCCAACCTGCTGACCCCCACGATCGTCGGACACAACCTTGCCCTCGCCATTGTGATCGGCGTAGTCATGCTATGGAATTACTTCATCAACCGTTTTTGGACTTTTCGTTCCCCTGCAAACCCGAGGGAGGAAACCAATGGATCATAGACAGCGCATGGAAGCCTGCATAAGCGGGCAAAAGGTTGATCGTCCGCCAGTAGCCTTGTGGCGGCACTTTCCTGTGGACGACCAGTCTCCGCAGGACCTGGCCCACTCGATCGTTCTTTTCCAGGAAACCTACGATTTCGATTTCGTTAAGATCACCCCGGCATCCTCTTACTGCCTGAAAGGCTATGGATCGCTGGATGAATGGCGCGGCAGCCCTGAGGGCACGCGTGAATACACTAATCGACCGGTCAAGGAACCTGAAGATTGGCTAAAACTACCCGATCTATCCCCTCATGATGGCAGACTGGGCGCTACGCTGGAGGCCATTCGGCTGATCCGGGGAGAGGTTGAAGCAAATACCCCAGTGATTCAAACCATTTTCGACCCTTTATCGCAAGCCAAGAACCTGGCCGGAAACGATACTCTGATCGCCCACATGCGTCTGCATCCCCAGGCGGTTATGGAAGGTTTGAAGCGGATCACGGAGAATACCCTGGCATTTGTGGAAGAGTGTAAAAAGACTCAGATCGACGGGATCTTCTTTGCCATTCAACACGCACAGGCTCATTTGCTGGGGCTTGAAGAATTTCGCTCTTTTGTCCTCCAATTTGATCGTCAGATATTGGACACGGTCAAAGGGCTTTGGCTCAACCTGATTCACGTACATGGTAAGAATATTTACTTCGATGAGGTCAGCACTCTGCCGGCAGCCATCCTGAACTGGCATGACCAGGAGACAGTACCTTCCCTTGCGGATGGTAAAAAGCAGTTCCCAGGAGCGGTTTGCGGAGGTCTCAAGCAATGGAACACGCTGGCCTATCAAACACCTGCCGCGGTGACAGCTGAAGCAAACGCTGCCATCGAATCAACAAATGGCGAAAGGTTTATCCTCGGAACCGGTTGTGTGCTGCCGATCATCGCTCCCCATGCCAATATCCTCGCGGTGCGGAATGCCGTCGAAAGGTACACGTAAATGTCCAATCCGCGCATCATAGGCGGAAAAGCCCGGGGAATCCGGCTGGCTCCGGTTCCCGGAGATACAACCCGCCCGATAACAGACCGGGTGAAGGAGGCACTTTTCAACATACTCTCCGGTGATATCGTTGGAGCTAGGTTCCTGGATGTATTCGGTGGAACCGGCAGCGTCGGTATTGAAGCGCTCAGCCGCGATGCGCTCTCCTGCCTCTTCCTGGAGCTCAATTCCAAGGCTGTTGCGACGATCAAGGATAACCTGATCCGGACGCGCACGCAGGATGCAGGCAAAGTGGTCCAGACCGATTCATTCCGCTTCCTCTCAAACCCCGGAACTTCCTCGTTCGACTATATCTACATCGCTCCGCCACAATACAAAGACATGTGGAGCCAGGCTCTTAAGCTGGTGGATGAAAATATGGGATTGCTTACCGATGATGGCTGGGTGATTGTTCAGATCCATCCGGTTGAGTATTCGCCTCAGGAATTGAAAAACCTGGTGGAATTTGAACAGCGGAA
>DAONEZ010000010.1:0-15835 GCA_035403345.1 Anaerolineaceae bacterium | reverse complement strand
GTTCTGGAACGAGGACTCGCTGGAGTTCTACTTGAACGCGTCGGGCAACCTGGACGCAACCAAGTACATCACGGGCATCTTCCAGTTAAATATCAACGCCGCGGATATCGGCATCACGGACCCGAATGCGCTGACCATCACCGGGGTATTCAGTTCGGGCGTCAAGGTGACGGGGTACGTCTTCAAGACCGCAGATGGCTGGGGCTTCGAGGCCTCCACCCCTTTGACGGGATTGCTCACGCCTGCGCACGGGCTGGAGATCGGCTTCCAGGCGCAGATGAACGGCGCCACGACCAAGGACCGCGACGTCAAGCTCATCTGGTCGAACGCGGACACCAGCGACCTGTCCTGGCAGAACCCGGCGCTGTTCGGGCGGGCGATCTTCTATGAAATGGGGCGCACGGACGTGCCCCAACCCAGCCCGCGGGCTGCGCTGCCGACAGCTGCCCCGACTGCCGGTCCGGTGGTCATCCCGGCGCTGATCAGCGTGAACCAGGTGGGCTATTTCCCGCAAGGTGAGAAGGTGGCTTATGCCGCGATCAACTCCGCAGACCCGGTGGATTGGAGCCTGCTGGATGAAAGCGGTAAAGAGGTGCTTACCGGGAAAACGGTAGTCAAGGGCGAAGATGCGCTCTCGGGCGACCTGGTACACACGATCGTTTTTTCGGATTTCAAGACCAGCGGAACGGGTTACAAGGTCACTGCAGGCGGATTGGAAAGCCCGGCGTTTGAAATCTCCGACAGCCTGTACAACGGATTGAAAAAAGACGCGCTGGCTTACTTTTACCTGAACCGCAGCGGGATAGATATCGAGGCGCAGTACGCTGGCGACGAGTGGGCACGCCCCGCCGGACACCTGAGCGATAACGCCGTGACCTGCTTCAAGGGCAAGGACAGTGCGGGCAATGACTGGCGGGGCTGTGAGTACACGTTGAATGTGGCGGGTGGCTGGTACGACGCCGGAGACTTCGGTAAATACGTAGTCAACGGAGGCATCTCGGCCTGGACATTGATGGACCTGTACGAACAGTTCCCCGCGGCGTTCCCGGACGGTTCACAGAACATCCCTGAGCATGGCAACGGCGTGCCGGATATCCTGGATGAAGCCCGCTGGGAGATGGAATTCCTGCTTTCCATGCAGGTGCCGCAGGGGCAGAAACTGGCCGGCATGGTGCACCATAAGATGCACGATGAAACCTGGGCGGCCATGCCCAGGGTGCCGCCGGGCGAGGTGGACAACGATACTGCCAACGCTGAAGCGGGTGTAGGGCGCTACCTGTACGCGCCTTCCACTGCAGCTACGTTGAACCTGTCAGCCACGGGGGCGCAGTGCGCGCGCATCTGGAAGGACATCGATAGTGACTTTGCAGCACGCTGCCTGGCAGCGGCGGAGACAGCCTGGGCGGCGGCTAAAGCCAACCCGGCCATTTACGCCGGGAACGCCCCGGGCACTGGCGGCGGTAATTATGAGGACCAAAACGTGAGCGATGAATTCTACTGGGCTGCCGCGGAACTTTTCATTACCACCAGGGAAGAGGAGTACAAGGACTCCCTGCTGGGTTCCAGCGAGTTTGGCAAGGTGGAAGCTTTTGACTGGGGTCATACCGCGCCGCTCGGCTCGGTCTCGCTGGTGATCGTGAAGAACGACCTTTCGGCGGAGAAACTGCAAGCGCTCAAAACTGGTTTTACGGCGTACGCAGAACAAATGTTGCAGGTACAACAGGCAAGCGGTTATCCAGCGCTGATTGAAGGAGATTACCCCTGGGGCTCGAACGCGACCATGTTGAACAACATGATCCTGCTAAGCGATGCCTGGCGACTTTCCGGCGACGCGCGCTACCTGGAATCCGTTCGAGCCGGCATGGATTATGTCCTGGGCAGCAACACGCTGAACAGGAGTTTTGTCTCGGGTTACGGAACCTACCCGATGGAGCATCCGCACCACCGCTTCTGGGCCAATGACCCGGCCAATGGCTACCCGCCCCCGCCGCCCGGAGCCGTGTCGGGAGGGGTGAACTTTGCACCCAGTGATGACGCTGCGAAGAATGCCAACCTGGCGGAGCTGCCGCCAGCCAAGCGTTACCAGGATGAACTGCTGGCCTATTCCACCAACGAGGTGGCCATCAACTGGAATGCTGCGCTGATGTGGGTGGCGGCTTTCCTGGAGGAAACCGGCAAGTAACAGGTTGTTGATCACGATGGGATGATAAGAAAAGGAGATGTACCGGTGCCTCTGGTACATCTCCTTATTGATTAAGGCAGAACTCAGGAATTCCCTGTCAGGCTGGTGAGTTTGATCTCGCGGGACTCATCGATCCAAAGGGACAGGTCGGCACCAGTCAGCACGAATTTTGATGCCTGCGGGAGCAGGGCGATGAAGCTGCGTTCCTGCTGCATGATGCCCGGGTTCATGCAGTTGTCGCTGGTCCTTTCCAGGAGAGTGATGCTGATCGCATCACCTTTGACGGTATAAGTACCTTTGAAGGTGTTGCAGCCGGAGGAACCGTTCACTTTTTGGTTATGGAAGCGCATGGTGAGGGTAGAGTCGGGGAGGAGCGGGGTATTCTCCATCTCGACAACTTGCCATAGGCTACGGTCCAGCACGTCCTTCGCGGGCTGTTTCCAGTTGGACAGGAACAACAGCACGATGATGCTGAGACCAAAGAACAACAGGATGGGAAGGAATTTTTTCATAGATACGCTCCGGGCGTCTGCAATCGCTCTCACAAATCCGGATAGCCGGCCGGCGCGTGCCATGGATTCCTGCGGATTTGATCAGCGTCTTGATATTAGAATAGCACGAAATGGGTGAGATTTCCTAAGATTATGGATAAAACCGGCCTATTCTGGCAGAAAAATCGGTGGAAAAGAGCAAATAGACAGGGAAATCCTGGAATATTGACGGAAAACCGGTAAATTGATAATTGACAAAGCAAAAATTACCGTGTATGATATAGGTGCTTTGTGAGAGCGCTCTCATATTACGATCAACCTGGGTGAATGAGTCTGGATGGCAGAATTAACGCTGGAAGACATCGCGAAACTGGCTGGTGTACACCGCTCAACGGTGTCGAGAGTGATTAACGAATCCCCTTATGTCAGTACTGAAGTCCGCACGCGGGTGAAGAAGGTTATCCAGACCACCGGATACCACCCCAACGCCGCCGCACGCTCCCTGGCCACGCAGCATACCAGCGTGATCGGCCTGGTGCTGCCGCGCAGTGTCATTTCCTTCTTCACTGACCCGTTCTTCCCGCATCTCACCCAGGGTATCGCCTTCGGGTGCAACAACAACAACCTGACCCTTTCGCTATTCCTGGTGGGCAACAAAGAAGATGAGGAAAAGATACTGCCGCGCATCTCGCGGCATGGACTGCTGGACGGCATCCTCATCCAATCCGGTAAACCGGATGAAAGCCTGATCGACCGTCTCTCCAGGGCGAACATTCCCAGCGTTATCATTGGAAGACCCTTCAATCCTGAAGGCATTAGTTACGTGGATGTGGATAACGTCTCCGCCGCTGTCAAGGCCACCCGCCATTTGATCAGCCTGGGCTACCAGCGTATCGCGCACATCACGGGCAACCTGGATAGTACTGTTACCCTTGACCGCCTTCAGGGCTACAAGACAGCCCTGCTCAATGCCGGGCTGGCGATCGACGAAAGCCTGATCGTTGAAGGCGATTTCTCCGAAGGCAGCGGTTACGCGGCGATGAAACAGCTGCTGCTAGCGAGACCGGATGCTATCTTCGCCGCCAGCGATATCATGGCGGTGGGGGCGATTCGCGCGATGCGCGAGGCGGGGCTGCGCGTGCCGGAGGATGTGGCCATGGTCGGGTTCGACGATGTGCCGGTGGCCGGACAGATCAACGTGCAGCTCACCACCATCAAGCAGCCTATCACGCGCTTTGGCATGAAAGCCGTTGACCTGTTGATCGACCTGATCGAAAATGGCACCAAGCCGGCGCGGCGTATTATATTGGATACCGAGTTGATCATCCGTGATTCCTGTGGTTCCAAACGGATGGTCGAGAATCAAAAAGTATAAAGCTGTTGTTCTGATTTGATCTTGAAAAGGAGGTGATACCAATCAGTTTTTTGTTGTCGGCAAGTTGTGTGTTGGTAACCCTATCATCTTTCTAGGAGGAAGGTAATGAAAAAAGTTTCGCTCGTAATTTCTGTTCTGTTTGTGCTGGGCATGCTGTTGACCGCATGCGCCAAGCCAGTCGCCACCGAAGCCCCCGTAGTCGCCACCGAAGCACCAGTTGTGGCTACAGAAGCTCCCGTTGCAGCCACCGAAGCCCCTGCTGAAGGCAAGACAGTCCTCAATGTCTGGTCCTTCACCAATGAGATCCAGACCATGGCGATTGCCTTCGAAAAGACCCATCCCGATGTGGATGTCGTCTACACGATGATCCCAATGACCAATGGCGAATATCAGACCAAGTTGATGGCCACCCTCGGCACCGACCAGGTTCCTGATGTGGTTGCCCTCGAAGCCGCCTTCGTCAAGTCCTACGTGGAAAGCGATTTCCTGGCTGACCTGTCTGACCTGATGCAGTACGCTGATGCCCTCAAGGTTTATCCCTTCGTATATGAAGTCGGAACTGATCCTGCTGGCGTTGTCAAGGCCTACTCCTACCAGGCTACCCCCGGCGCTTTATTCTATCGCCGCAGCCTGGCCAAGGAATACTTTGGCACCGATGATCCCGCTGCCATCCAGGAACTCCTGGGCGACATGGACAAGTACACCGAAGCCGCCGCAGTCGTCAAAGAGAAATCCGCTGGAAACACCTACATGGTTGCCTCGAATGGCGATTTCATGAACCTGTTCTATGCCAACCGCGCGCAGCCCTGGATCGTCGATGGCAAACTGACCGTCGATCCCATGGTCAACAAGATGGTTGAGACCGTCAAGATCTTCCGCGATAACGGATACGAAGCCAAGGCTACCCAGTGGCAGGAAGGCTGGTTCGCCGGCATGAATGACACCCTCGTGGATGCCGAAGGCAACGCCAAGCAGATCTTCTCCTACTTCCTCCCCACCTGGGGTCTGCCCTACGTTCTGGCCCCGAATGCCAAGTCTGCTGACGGCGCCCATGACACCACCGGTGACTGGGGCGTTATCAATGGACCCATGGCCTACCAATGGGGCGGCACCTGGTTGGGTGCGATGAAGGAAACCAAAAATATGGACCTGGCCAAGGAATTCGTCCGCTTCTGCACCCTGGACGAGGAAAACCTGACCAACTGGGCCACTGGTGTGTACACCAACGAGTACCTCAAAGCCATCGACCCCGAAGTTCCCGAAGGTCAGTCACAGGCTGCTGGTGACTTCGTTGGAAGCCAGGTTGTGGTTGAGAAAATCACCGCTGGATTCGACAATTCCGACCTGAGCAAGTTCCTGGGTGGACAGAACTCCTACGGTGGTTTCGCCGCCGCTGCCCCCTCCGTCAATGCCCGCCTCATGCAGGGCTCTGATGATGCCATCCAGCGCGCCCTCAATGACCCGCTGAACTCCTATCTCGAAGGGACCATCACCCTGGACGAGATGTGGAGCCTGTGGAAAGATGCAGTCCGCAACGAGTTCCCCGATCTCATCATTGAGTAGGTCAACGAACTGGTAATTTAGAATGAGTCAGTGTATGATAAATCCATACACTGACTCATTTACAAAGGAGGTATTATGAAGCGCCTGAAGATCAAAAAAGAGCATTACGGCTACTTTTTCATTGCACCATTCATCATCGGATTCCTGATTTTTGGATTGTATCCGGTCGTGCACACACTCAGTTTGAGCTTTACGAATACGACCCTGATGAAAATGGACGCGGATTTTATCGGACTGCAGAATTTCAAGAGGCTGTTTGCCGATAAGACCTTTTTGACGGCGGTGACTAATACCTGGGAATTGTGGTTGATGAACTTCATCCCGCAGATGGCGATTGCCATGCTGCTGGCTGTGTGGTTCACCAGCACACGCCTGAAAATCAAGGGCGGCGGCATTTGGCGGATGTTGTTCTACCTCCCCAACCTCATGATGCCCGCGGCCATCGCAGCATTGTTCTTCAGCCTGTTCTCGTTTTACGGACCAGTCAATCAATTCCTGGTGCGTAACGACTTGCAGGCCGAGGCGATCGACTATATTCGCAGCCCGGCCACCATGCGCGGCCTGGTCGTGTTCATCCAATGGTGGTTGTGGTACGGACAGACCACCATCATCCTGATGGCAGCCATGACCTCCATTTCAGTCTCGTTGTATGAGGCTGCTTTGATGGACGGCGCGAGTGGCTGGCAATCCTTCCGCTTTGTCACCCTGCCGCTCATCAAACCGGTCATGATCTACGTGCTGGTCACCTCGCTGGTGGGAGGCATGCAGATGTACGATATCCCGTACCTGCTCACCGACGGGCGCGGCAGCCCGGCAAATTCGATCCTGACGAGCAACATCCTGATGTACATGCGCTTCCGCAGCAGCCAGGGACATATCGGTGCGGCATCCGCTGTGGGCGTAATGGTGTTCATTATGACCACCATCGTGGCCATGTTGATCTTCTTCCTGCTGCGTGAGAAGAAAACCAAATCCGAGATCAAGGCGTAAAAGGAGGATCAGATGAAAGCCAACTACACAATCAATACAACGCTACTGCGCATCCTTATTTACGTCATCCTCGTGATTTTGTTGTTCGTCACGCTTATCCCGGTGTGGATGCTCATCGTGAACGCTACACGCTCCACGTTGCAGATCCAACAGGGCATCAGCATGATCCCCAGTACCCATATCGTTGAAAACTACAAGATCCTGTTGAGCAAGGGCCTTGATCTTCCGCGCGGCACGCTCAACAGCCTGGTGCTGGCCGGTTCCATTACGCTCGTTACCATCTATTTCTCATTCCTGACAGCCTATGGTATCGTGGCTTACGAATTCAAAGGAAAGAAATTCATCTATAACTCGATACTGGTGCTGGTCATGATCCCGATGCAGCTTTCCATCATCGGTTTCTATCACTACATGGTGAAACTCGGCCTGGACGATAATTACCTGTCGTTGATCCTGCCAAGTATAGCCTCGGCTGGTGCCGTGTTCTTCGCGAAACAATATTTGGAATCGGTGGTGATCAGCGACCTGATCGACGCGGGCAGGATCGACGGAGCCAGCGAGCTGGGCATCTTCCACCGCATTATGGTTCCGCTGGCGGCACCCGGTATGTTCACCCTGGCGATCTTCACCTTTGTGTCCGCCTGGAACAACTTCTTCACGCCCTACGTGCTCATCACCACCCGGGATAAGTACACCCTGCCCATGCTCGTGCAAACCCTGCGCGGAGATGTGTACCGCCACGAGTACGGCGCCATTTACCTGGGCCTGGCTGCCTCAGTTGTGCCGATCATCATCATTTATTTCCTGTTCTCACGCTACATCGTGGGCGGCATTTCCATGGGAGCAGTAAAAGAGTAAGAGAAGGAGCACCCGAAATACATGAAGTTCAGAGCCTTCTACAATTCAGAGGGTTCTACTTCAACATTCCTGAACCCAGCCCGCAGTGCACCTGGCAGGACAAAATAAAGGAAACACCATGAAATTTGGATATTTTGACGACAACAAGTGTGAATATGTCATTACCAGGCCGGACACTCCTTTACCCTGGATCAATTACCTGGGCATGGAGGATTACTTCGGTATCATTTCCAACACCGCTGGCGGGTATTCCTTTTATAAGGATGCGCGCCTGCGCCGGCTGACCCGCTTCCGCTACAACAACTCCCCGCTGGATGTGGGCGGGCGCTATATTTACCTGCGCGACAATTCCAGCGCCACCCCGCTCTACTGGTCCCCCACCTGGCAGCCTACGCGCTCTCCTCTGGATAGCTATGAGTGCAGGCAGGGCCTGGGGTACACCACCATCCGGTCATCCAAGGCTGGTATTGAGTGCGGCATCACCTATTTCATCCCACGCCATGAGAACCTGGAGATCTGGTCGGTGGTGGTGAGCAACAAGCGCGCCGAGCCGGCTGCGCTTTCGCTCTTCTCCGCCGTGGAGTTCTGCTTGTGGGATGCCATGGATGATTCCGCCAACTTTCAGCGCAACTACTCCATCGGCGAGGTTGAGGTGGAGGACGGCGTCATCTATCACAAGACCGAGTACCGCGAGCGGCGCGACCACTTTGCCTACTTTGCCTGCTCACAGCCCCTGGCTGGATTCGACACGCAGCGCGAGGACTTTTTAGGCCCCTATCGCGGCTGGGATGCCCCGCTGGCAGTGGAACGCGGACGGGCGGGCAACTCCATTGCGCACGGCTGGCAGCCGGTGGGGGTGCACCAGGTGGACCTGACGCTCGCGCCAGGCGAGACACGCACGATCAACTTCGTGCTGGGATATCACGAAAATCCGGTTGACCATAAATATGAGCCGGCTGGGTCAAACATCATTAATAAGGGTGCGGTTAAATCGGTTATCGATCGATATTTGCAGCCGGAAGCCGTAAGCGCGGCGTTCGAAGACCTGCATGACTACTGGCAGGAACTGCTGGCGCGCTTCCAGGTGGAGACCCCCAACCCCCACGCCAACCGCATGGTCAACATCTGGAATGCCTACCAGATGATGGTGACGTATAACTTCTCGCGCTCAGCCTCCTACTTTGAGTCTGGCATCGGGCGCGGCATGGGCTTCCGCGATTCCGCCCAGGACCTGTTGGGCTTCATGCACCTGATCCCCGGCAAGGCGCGCCAGCGCATCCTGGACCTGGCCGCCACGCAATTGCCGGACGGCGGTGCCTATCACCAGTACCAGCCGCTGACCAAAATGGGCAACCACGACGTGGGCGGTAACTTCAACGATGATCCGCTATGGCTGGTGCTGTGCGTGTCGGCGTACCTGAAGGAAACCGCAGATTGGCAGATCCTGGACGAGCCGGTGACCTTTGACAATAAACCCGGTTCCGAACAGCCCCTGTACGTGCATCTGCAGCGCTCGATGCAATACACGCTAGACCGCCTGGGTCCGCACGGCCTGCCGCTCATTGGACGGGCGGATTGGAACGACTGCCTGAATCTAAATTGCTTCTCCGAGAAGCCCGGCCAGTCCTTCCAGACAGTGACCTCCAAGGACGGCAAGGTGGCGGAGAGCGTGTTCATCGCAGGGTTGTTCGTACTGGCGGCTGGCGAGATCGAGCATATTGCCTATAAATTAGGGAAACCAGCCGAGGCGCGAGAGTACCAGCAGGCGGCTCAACGCCTGGAAAAGGCTGTGCACACGGCCGGCTGGGACGGGAGCTGGTTCCGCCGGGCCTATGACGATTTTGGGCAGCCGGTTGGCTCGCGTGAGTGCGAGCAAGGGCAGATCTTCATCGAACCGCAGGGGATGTGCGTGATGGCGGGCATTGGCATGGACAACGGACGCGCGCGTGTGGCCCTGGATTCAGTGGCGGAGCGGCTGGCGTTTGAGCATGGTATCGTGCTGCTCCACCCGGCTTATTCGCGTTATCACCTGGAACTGGGAGAGATCTCCACATACCCGCAGGGCTACAAGGAGAACGGCAGCGTCTTTTGCCACACCAACCCGTGGATCATGATCGCTGAAACCTGCCTGGGGCGGGGTGAACGCGCGTTCGATTATTACTTGCGCATCAACCCCTCCGCCCGGGAAGACCTGAGCGACCTGCACCGCTGCGAACCCTATGTGTATGCCCAGATGATTGCGGGCAAAGAGTCCTTCAAGCCAGGTGAGGCGAAGAACTCCTGGCTCACCGGCACGGCGGCCTGGAACTTTGTGGCCATCACCCAGCACATCCTGGGGATCAAGCCGGATTTTGACGGCCTGCGCATCCACCCGGTAGTGCCGCCGGATTGGGAGGGATTCAGTGCCGTGCGTTCTTTCCGCGGCGTGGATTATGAAATCAAGGTCAGGCGTGAAGGTCCGGGCAACGAGGTCCGGTTGACCGTGAACGGCACACCCGTCGCGGGCACGCTGGTGCCGCTGCCCGCTGAGGGCTGCCGGAAGGTGAAGGTAGATGTAGTTTTGAGGTAACAGCAACCACGCGTGACTCGTAGAGCGATGAAACGTTTATTTGTAGTGTTCACCTGCGTACTTCTCATGGCCTGCGGCTGCATGCCCGCCCGACAGGCGGCTGTGCCTGCCCCGGCCGCGGCGTCCGGTGACGTACAGGCGCGGGTGGAGAGCCTGCTGCAGCAGATGACCCTGGACGAGAAGATCGGTCAGATGACGCAGGTGGAATTCTCCAGCATGATCAAAGGCGATGTGACGAAGTATTTCATCGGCTCGGTCATCAGCGGGGGAGGCGGTGCGCCATCCCCCAATACTCCCCTTAATTGGGTGAAGATGATGAAGCGCTTCCAGGATGAAGCGCTTGCCACCCGGTTGGGCATCCCCATGATCTATGGATTGGATGCCGTGCACGGGTTTGGAGCGCTGTATGGGGCAACCATTTTTCCCCAGGAGATCGGCCTGGGGGCAACGCGTGACCCTGAGTTGGTGCGCCAGGTGGCCGCTGCCACTGCGCAGGAAATGCGGGCGGCGGGGGTGCCGTGGAACTTCGGTCCCATCGTGGCTGCGCCCCAGGATATCCGCTGGGGGCGCACGTATGAATCCTTCAGCGAGGACACCGCGCTGGTGAGTGAGCTGGGCAGCGCGGCGGTGAGCGGACTGCAGAGCCTGCCGGCGGGTGAACCGGCGGCTGAAGGGCAGTCGCTTTACGTGCTGGCGACCGCCAAGCATTACCTGGGAGATGGCGGGACCACATTTGGTTCGTCCACGCAGTACATCCAGCAGCAATACCTGCTCGACCAGGGCGATATGCGCATGAGCGAAGCGGATGTGCGGCGGCTGTTCCTGCCGGAATATAAAGCTGCGGTCGATGCCGACGTGCAGAGCATCATGGTCTCGTTCAGCAGTTGGAACGGCGAAAAGATGCACGGCTCCAAATACTGGATCACCGATGTGCTGAAGGGCGAGCTGGGCTTTAAGGGCTTCGTGGTCTCGGATTGGGGCGGCATTGACCAGGTGGGAATGACCTACGACGAAGGGCTGGTTACCAGCATCAACGCCGGTATCGATATGGTCATGGTTCCGTATGATTACTTCTCATTTATAAAAGGCATGCAAGCAGCCGTGGAGAAAGGGAAGATCCCGATCGAGCGCATCGACGACGCCGTGCGCCGCATCCTGACGGTGAAATTTGAGTTGGGTTTGTTCGATCAGCCCTACCCGGAGCAAGCCCGGGTGGAAGTGATCGGATCGGCGGAGCACCGCGCGCTGGCGCGCCAGGCGGTCAGCGAGAGCCTGGTGCTGCTTAAGAATGAGAATAAAGCCCTGCCCATCCCGAAGGATACGCCTTTGATCTATGTGGCGGGGGTGGCGGCGGATGACATGGGCGTGCAGTGCGGCGGTTGGACCACCCAGTGGCAGGGTGAGAGCGGCGATATCCAACCGGGCACCACGCTGCTGGAAGGCATGCGCGCGGCGGTCTCGCAGAACACCACCATCACCTACAGCGCTGCCGGGGTGTTCGACGGCATGGCGGAGTACGGTATCGCAGTGGTGGGGGAGTTCCCTTACGCGGAAGGCATTGGCGACCGCAGCGAATTGACCCTGTCAGGAGCAGACCAGATCGTCATCCGCAACTTGCGAGAGCACAGCAAAAAACTGATCGTGGTGATCGTCTCCGGGCGGCCGCTGGTCATTACCGATGTGTACCCGCTGGGGGATGCTTGGGTGGCGGCCTGGCTGCCGGGCACGGAGGGGGCGGGCGTGAGCGACAACCTGTTCGGAGACCAGCCATTCACCGGCAAACTGCCCTATACCTGGCCGCGCTTCAACAAACAACTGCCGCTCAACCTCAATAATTCCGCCGGTTTGAAGGGCTGCGAGGCCCCGCTCTTCCCTTATGGCTATGGACTGGGAGAAGCCGGCAGCAAGCCCATCAAATGGATCGAATGTAATGAGTTTGAAGATTAATTTCGCATGATAATTAGCGTATAAAAAGGAGAAAAAAATGAAAGCGTTTACCCCGAAACCTGAAGATAAATTTACCTTTGGCTTGTGGACAGTCGGACAGATCGGACGTGACCCCTTTGGCGGACCGGTGCGCGAGGCCAAAACCCCCGCGGAGCTGGTGTACCTGCTGGGTGAGGTGGGCGCTTACGGCGTCAACTTCCACGACAACGACCTGATCCCCATTGACGCCACCCCCGCGGAAGAAGCCGCCATCAAGAAGGCTTTCCGCAAAGCGCTGGACGACACCGGGCTGAAGGTGCCCATGGCCACCACCAACCTGTTCGGAGATCCGATCTTCAAGGACGGCGCCTTCACCTCCAATGACCCCAAGGTGCGCGCTTACGCCCTGCAGAAGACCATGCGCTCCATTGACCTGGGCGTGGAATTCGGCGCGAAGGTGTACGTGTTCTGGGGCGGGCGCGAGGGTACCGAGTCCGATTCTACCAAGAATGCGGTGGATGCCATCAAGCGCAATCGCGAAGCCATGAACTTCCTGTGCGAGTATGTGCTTGATAAAAAGTATGACCTGAAGTTTGCCCTGGAGCCCAAGCCCAATGAGCCGCGCGCGGATATTTACAATCCCACCGTCGGGCACATGTTGGGCTTCATTGCCACATTGGACCACCCGGACATGGTGGGGGTGAACCCCGAGGTAGCGCACGAACACATCGCCGGCTTGAACTTTATGCACGGGGTGGCACAGGCCTGGGAAGCCGGCAAACTGTTCCACATTGACCTGAATGACCAATACCCCGGGCGTTTTGACCAGGACCTGCGCTTCGGCTCGCGCGATATCAAAGCCGCCTTCTACCTGGTGAAGTTCCTCGAGGATGTGGGCTATGACGGCTCGCGCCATTTTGACGCGCACGCCTTCCGCTCCGAGGATTACGAGGGCGTCAAGGACTTCGCACGCGGCTGCATGCGTACCTATCTGATGCTCAAGGAAAAGGCGGCGCAGTTCAACGCCGATCCCGAGATCCAGGCCATCCTGACCGAGAACCACGCAGCGGATCCCGTACTTGTGCCCTTCTTCGGTAAATATAGCAAGGATAAGGCGGATGCCATCAAGGCGCATGCCTTTGACCGGGCAGCCATTGCAAGCCGCGGGCTGAAGCACGAGCGCCTGGACCAGCTCACCATTGACCTGCTGCTGGGTAACCGCTAAAGCACGAAAGGAGTTCCATGACCAAAACCGGCAAATTCAACAGGCAGGTGAAAGACCTGCTGGCGCAAATGACCCTGGAAGAGAAGCTGGCGCAACTGGGCGGCTGGTACCTGTATGACCTGCAGACAGGGGGCAAGCTGGATGACGGCAAGATCGCGGACAAACTCGCGCACGGCATCGGGCAGATCTCGCGGGTCGGCGGGGCAGGCACCTACCTGCCGCGTGAAGCCGCCAAAGCCTACAACAAACTACAGCACTACCTGGTGGAGCAAACCCGCCTGCATATCCCGGCCATCGTGCACGAGGAATGCTGCGCCGGATTGATGGCGCCGGGCTGCTCTATCTTCGCACAACCCATCGGCCTGGCCAGCACGTTCGAGCCGGATCTGGCGCAACGCATGACATCCGCGATTCGCGGTCAGATGCTGGCCATGGGCTCGCGCGAAGGGCTGGCACCGGTGCTGGATGTGGCGCGCGACCCGCGCTGGGGGCGCGTGGAAGAGACCTTCGGCGAAGATTCAACGCTGGTCAGCCAGTTCGGCATGGCTTACATCAGGGGACTGCAGGGCGATGACCTGGCGCAAGGCGTAATGGCCACGGGCAAGCATTTCGTGGGGCATGCCTTCTCGCAGGGCGGGTTGAACTGCGGACCGGTGCACATCGGCTGGCACGACCTGTGGGAGGTGTACCTGGCTCCCTTCCAGGCGGCCATCCGCGATGCCGGGCTGGCCTCCATGATGAATGCTTACCCCGAGCTGGACGGAGAAGTGGTGGCGGCCTCGCGGCGCATCCTCACCGACCTGCTGCGCGAAAAACTGGGGTTTGACGGCGTAGTGGTCTCGGACTACGAAGCCGTGATGATGATCCACAATTACCACAACCTGGCGGCCACCCAGTCCGAGGCGGCTGCCCGTGCGTTGACCGCTGGCATCGACGTGGAACTGCCACAAATCGCCTGTTATGGGGACCCGCTCAAAGCGGCTGTGTTGCGCGGCGAGGTTTCCATGGACATGGTTGACCTGGCGGTGAAGCGTCACCTGGAGAAGAAATTTGAACTGGGCCTGTTCGAGCATCCCTATGTGGATGAGAGCAGCGTTCCGGAGATGTTCGATAGCGCGGCAGACCGCAACCTGGCACTGGAGATCGCCTCAAAGAGCCTGGTGCTGCTGAAGAACGACGGCGCGCTGCCGCTGGCGAAGAGCGTGAAGAAGATCGCGCTCATCGGTCCGAATGCGGATAACGCGCGCTGCCTGATGGGCGACTATTCCTATGCTGCTCTGGTGGAATTGATGCTGATGATGCCGGATCCCAATTCCGCGTTTCACGGTTACGACATCAAGAATATCGACTCCCTGACGGTCAACGTACCCACCCTGCGGCAGGCGCTGCAGACGGAATATCCGGCCCTTGAAGTGGCGTATGCGCAGGGTTGCGAGGTCAACTCGCAGAGTGAAGCCGGCTTTGCTGAAGCACTGGCGGCGGCAGAAGGCGCGGATGTCGTGGTGCTGGTGCTGGGAGGGCGTTCCGGCCTGGCTCCCTACAATACCACCGGCGAGTTCCGCGACACCACCGACCTGCGGTTGCCGGGCGTGCAGGAAAAGTTGGTTAACCTGATCAGTCAAACCGGTAAACCGGTCATCCTGGTCTTGCTGAACGGTCGTCCTGCTTCCATCGGAGCGATCGAAGGGAAGGTGAAGGCCGTGCTGGAAGCCTGGGTGCCGGGCGAGGAAGGCGGCAGGGCGGTGGCGCGTGCGCTGTTCGGCGATGTGAACCCGGGCGGCAAGCTGCCCATTTCCATCCCGCGTTCCGCCGGGCAGGTGCCCGTGTTCTACAACCACAGTCCCTCGGGTATGCGCTCGAACATCTGGGGCGATTACGTCAATGAACCGGTCAAACCGCTCTACCCGTTCGGGCACGGCTTGAGCTATACCTCGTTCGATTACAGTGACCTGCACATCGATAAAGCCTCAGCAGAAGCCGGTGAAACGGTGAGCATCTCGCTTAGCGTGAAGAACAGCGGCAAGGTGAGCGGTGCAGAAGTGGTGCAGTTGTACGTGCGCGACGAGTACGGCAGCGTGCCGCGCCCGGTGAAGGAGCTTAAAGGCTTTGCCCGGCTAAGCCTGCAGCCGGGTGAGAGCCGCCGGGTGACATTCAAATTACCGGTGGATCAACTGGCTTTTTACGACCTCAACTTGGCGCTGCAGGTGGAAGCCGGGCGCATCCAGGTGATGGTCGGGAATTCATCAGAAGATATACGTTTAACCGGCGAGTTTGAGATCGGTGGCGCGCAGAGCACGCCAGTGAAAGACAGGGTGTTCGTCTGCCCGGTCGAGATCGCGTAAGGACAGGAACGGCATGCATTACTTCATGGGAATTGACGTTTCCACCACGGGCAGTAAGGCGCTGCTCATAGACGAGCGCGGCCGGGTGGCGGGGGTTAAAGCCTCGCCGCACACGCTCTCGACCCCGCGCGCCCTGTGGTCCGAGCAGGACCCCGGGGAATGGTGGACGGCTGTGCAGGACAGCGTGCGCGGCGTGCTGGCGGAAACTGGCATCGACGCGCGCCAGGTGGCGGCTGTTGGGCTGACCGGGCAAATGCACGGACTGGTATTGCTGGACGGCGAGGGGCAGGTGCTGCGCCCGGCCATCCTGTGGA
>DAONEZ010000009.1:0-16178 GCA_035403345.1 Anaerolineaceae bacterium | reverse complement strand
TTCGATTGTCCATGTCATAGCTCCTAATCTTAATTAGGACATTTCTATTTTGCTACTTAGGGACATTATCACTTTGCTCTTACAGCCAAATATTTCCTCGCATAAATTTGCATCAAATTCCTCGAGCAAAGACGTCCTTAATAAGAAACTCTGCATTGATCGGGATTGCCGGTCAAAAACCTGTTGAGCCAGGTATTCATAGACATCTACTCCTGATACTCTGGCAATCCGTTTTGACTCAATTGGGCCTTTTGGTGAGATCTGAGTGGTGAGCAACAAACCGGTGATCCAACCTTCTGTGTTGGTGATCAACTCCTCGGCTTTTTCATTGGAAATGGACTGATGATAATTGATCGACATCAATTGTTTGATCTCTTCGGGAAGGAAGGCCAGCTCTTCGAAACTAAGACCATCCACCTGCGATCTTGCCACCAGCAGGCTCAGGTCGGGCAAGGTTAACAACGTCCTCGAAGCTACAATGAAATGACAGTTCTCTGGGGATTCCTGGATGATGCGATTCACAAACAATTCGGTCACCTTGCTATCACGCACAAGGTGAAAATCATCGAGAATAAAGATGAAGTGCTCGGAAATATTGAGATAGATGTCGTTAACAATGGCTGATATGACAGGGTCAAGATTGAGGTTATCCTGGTTTAATTCTGCCAGGGCTGCTTTGGCCATTTTTCCAAAATCGGAAAATTTTTCCTGGATCGAAGCGATGAAATGGGCAATGAAACGCTTTGGATCACTATCCAAGGCATCCAACGCATACCAGCACACAGGTGCCTGGTTGTGATGAGAAAAATCGACAAGGAGTGAGGTTTTTCCGTAGCCGGCAGGAGCGGCTAAAATAAAAAGCTTGAGGTCAAGGGTATTACCCAGGATTTTAAGCAACCTGGAACGCGATAATAATTCACTTCTGCGCCGGGGAACGAGGATTTTGGTGCGGATGACAGGAAGACCTGATGGCATCTACTCGACCTTTTCAGTCAATTAAACCAGACTGATCAAATTACCCTATTCCATTATTATAACGATATGTTGATTGTAATGATTCAGTTTAATTTACGATTTTCAATTATTTTAATGTTTTATGAAAGGGAGTTGTCATAAGAAACGAATCTTCTCCCAAATATCATCACCGAGGCGGTAACTAAGCAAAAAGATTGGTAATTGGAGCACCAGTCTTTCAAGTCGCTCAAGTATGCCGGGCATTAAATCAGGGCGGTAATATGGGATGAATGCAGTTCGTAAAATCTGGCTGACTGCCACTGACGGCTTTAGCCGCGATACTTCTTCACGATCACTTTGAACGAGGAAAAATAACCTGGTTAGCGGCACACCCTGTGCTGCACACATATCGTTGTTTTCATGCCACGGGGTTCCAAAGATCCAGAAGCAACCATCGATGAGCCGCAAGAAAACCTGGTCTTCCCCGAGCACCAGGGCGTCATGGTTTCGTTGCAATGCCGCGGCCAGGGTTGACTTTCCTGCACCGGATACTCCGAAAAATGCATACCCCTTTCCCTCAATAGCAACCGCAGAAGCATGCAAACTAAAATCTCCAAAACTGCCGAGCCAATTGATATACAACAGGTTATCAAGCCCAAGCAGTGGAAACGCATCCTGATGTTCGCATCCTGAAAAATCCCCGAACAGGTCTCCATGGGTGAACTCAGCATCTACGAGTAGACTACAGGGTGGATTTCCCCTGGGAGAATAGAACAGCTGACGTCCGCTCATCTCCTCCCGATACAGCGCCCAAATATCTGTCCTGGATACCAGGCTGAATCCAGGATCAATTCTACCAAATTCATCATGTAGCTTGATTTCAAGCCATTGACTTCCCGGAGAGATAGAATCCACAAATTCAGCCTGTGGGTTAGCCACAGGCTGAAAGAATTTGCTATAACTATCCGGGAAGACCGTTTCAGTTCGGCAGTCTCGATAATCCAGGGTCAAACCGAGATGTGCAACTGCCAGATGGATAACATCAAATCTCATTCCTGGACTCACCCTGACAAAACGAAGTGGTTAATTCATCAATATGCAGCTCACAATGAAGAGAGGCAAGTCACTTTTGCGCAATCCAAATGGATTGTACGAAGAAATCCTTGGACCTAAGTAACTAGTTGCCGAATTGATCACCGATCATATTACCGGTCCTGCCAGCTGGAGGATTATAGCAACCGGTAGCGACAGAACATTGAATCACGCCCGCTTTCGGGGTAATATTCGGGCTGGAATGACAGGCACCCAAAACGGCGTTCTTGATTTCCAGGTGAACTTTCTTGATGGATGGTGCTTCATAAGGAATTTTATTCATAATTTCATCTCCTCAGTGAAAATGATACTTCGCTCTGTGACTTCATTGTACCGTAGATGTGCCAATTCGCAAACAAAATCGACCGGCGTTTCATCATCATCATGTACTGCCTGTGACCAACCCGGACACTGAAAACAAAGACCACCCAATGTGCAGGTTTGACAGGCTGTTTTCAACTGCCTCTTGGATGCGCGCAAAGTACCCAATTTTTCCCACGCATCCATAAAACTCATTTCTAACAAACTAAAGGAGGGCTTACGGCTCATCGTGCAAATTGACATGCGCCCCATACTGTCAATGTGAAATGAATGCATGCCGGCACCACAATTATACACGAATTCCGCTCGAATGGGTTGACCAGTGGTCTCTCTTGCCACCTTTTCCCATTCAGTTTTCCGCAATGGATCTTTCTTGTCAAGGTCGAGCAGTTCTTTAGACGAGATCTGGAACTCACCCATGTCACCTGTCTTGTCAAGCCGCGGCCAAAGGATGCCATCATAGCGGAATGGGACTCCCAGCTTGTCAGACAAATCCTTCATTCCTGCTAATTCGTGGTAATTCGGTCGAATGAGAATTGTTTTTAGAGCTGTAGGGATCTTTCTTTCTACCAGCATTTGGATACCGTGCAGGCACTTTTCGAAAGAACCCGGAATTCCTGTGACTTTCTCATAGGTCGCTTTGGTTGCGCCGTATAACGTGATCTCAACCAATTGCGGATGTGATTCGGCCAGAAGCTTAGCAATCCTTTCTGTGATCAACGTTCCATTTGTGAACAGGGTTACTAACATGCCTCGTTGCCTGCCATACATGTAGATCTCTGAAAAATCCGGGCGCAGCAGTACCTCTCCACCGGTTAAGGTCAGGAATAGTGTACCTGCATCTGCTAATTGATCGATAATCGTTTTTACCTGCTCCAGGGTGAGTTCGCGCGCCTTAAACGCTTGATCCCCAGCCGGCTGGTTGATGTAACAATGAACGCAGGTGAGGTTACAACGGTCGGTCAGTTCGATCACGCCGCCAAAGGGATAACGCCTGCCATTCAGACTGGCGACGATCTCCTGCCCCCATTCATCGAGCGCCAACTCCGGGCAGACACTGCAACCCAAGGTCACTCAACCTCCAGGACGGCCCCGATTGCGGTCATCTCTCCCAGGAATTGCTCCAGGTCTACTTCTACTTCACCCGGTTCTGCCTCGAATTGATCCAACATGACTTCTTGAAGCTCCAATTTTCCAATAGGAACTTGAAGCTGCTCCCAGATAAATGCCCCAACCCCATTGAGGGTATATATGCAATCCATATCCGCAATATTCTGGTGAATCGGTACCAAAATAACCTCTTCAACTATCTTGCGATATACATAATCAGGATTGCGCTGGTATTGTTTGGTCATTGTCAAGAAACCCGTCCCTCACGAATGATGATACGCCTGTAAACAATCAACAATGGGCCACATAATGAAAGCCAGATATGATTTGAACGAAAATAGCCTGCACGAAATTCCTTGCCTGTTTTGATTCATGCTGGCATCTCTTGCGGAAAAGCAAGGAGAAATGCCAGCATGTCATAAGTCTCAAATACCTCTATGAAATTCCAGAGGTGCAGGTCAGCGACAACCTTTCGCAACTATTCTGCCGTGATGGCAGGGCCGTGCATGTTCGTGCTGCCATCCGACTCAACTTCCTCCAGCCAGTAGTAGTATTGAACACCGGCTGCAGCGGATCCATCGGTAAAGGCATAATCAGCTCCCAGGTTGCTGCCAGGGACGACATTTGAGGGGATGAGCGCTGAGTTCACCAGCACCTGCTCACCGTCAGCGGTTGCGGAACGATACAGGTTGAAGCCCAGTGTCCTGTTCTCGGAAACGGTCTTCCAGGAGATTGCCACCCCATCCGCAGTGTGGACGGCGGTAAAGGATTTAATGTCCGCGTCGGTGGGGACAAAGTTCGTCACGATGCCCCACATGCAGGCATAGTTGGCAACGCCTTCCTTGGTATAGTAAGTAGTGCTGATCTTGCTTTGGTCCAGGGGTGTGTCAGTGCAGTCCCCATCCTGGTCAATATCGGGGATGAGTCCGATAACCTGGATCGTATAAACGCCGCGCTCCGAAACTGGAACGGAGTCCCTTGTGCAGGTCATTGTCTGTTCGTTCTCCGCAATGGTCGATATCACAACCCTGTCGCAGCAGCCGGCTGAGTTATCACAGACTGAATTTGAATATTTACAAGGGGAGTCGCCATTCGGTGTCTCATCAAATGCTACCTGGTAGACATAACTCAGGGTTCCACCTTCGGTTGGTGCAAGTCCATCCGCGCAGGTCACACCATCGACCGCGACATAAATATCCACCCAAGCCAGGGTATTGGAAGCAGTAATCGGGTGGTTATAGTGCGTTGCCCGGCCCATCTCGAATGTCACGTTGTTGCCAAGCGTGCCCACATTATTTACGCCATCAAAACCGAAACCCGATTGCTCCACAAACTCATCAGCTTCATCAGGACATTCGAACCACCACATACCTTCAGGACGGCCATACCTGACTTCGTTCTCATCATACAGGACGTTGCCCTGTACCGAGGGTGAGGTTGCGCTGAAATTGGCATCTAGAATATTATTCATGGTCCCTGTTCCCCACCCATCACAGGTTGCGGCGCCATCAAAACCCGTTGTCGGCGGAATGGTATAAGGGTTCTCAATAAAATCCCATGTACCATCCACATGCATGAATGTCACGGCGGCCACCGTGCCTATGACCATCAATGCAATCACGACGACCGCGATCATAACGGCCAACTTACCACTAAACTTTTTCATTTGAACCTCCTCCTTTACTGCATCGACAGATAACGACATGAGTCGCAGAATGGCATATAGAAAAATATATCGCCCCAACTACTAAGTCAAAATAATCATACAACAAATTCGAGTAAAAGTAAAGTGGCTCAGTTTTGCCTGGCTGATCATTGCTCAGGAAAGCACACCGATGAAGCACTTATCAGGACGATCATTTATATTTCGCGAAGTGCAAAACGCAAACCGATTTCCAAGCGTCCCGCCGAACTGACTCTCGGATACTGTTTCCCAATAAAACCAACCGTTCTCGCTTCCCTGTGAATAATTGCCATTCACACGCTGCTCATCATCACTGATTACACCGATCAGGTGAAACGAAAGTCCCCCAATCTCTGCAACTGCATCTATCTGCTTTCCAGCCAACTCAACGACTAGCGTTCCTTGCTGCCAATTTTCTGAGTTTTCAATATCTCTAAAATACACCACCCATTCTCCGCCCCAGCCACTTGCTTGGGTGGCGGTGGGGGTGATCGGCGTCCGGGTTAAAGTGGGAGTGCGGGTAGCCTGGGGTGCGATTGTTTTCGTAACCGTGGGTGATCGCTGCGGAGTACTTTCCACACTGGCACTTGGAACTGGCGTGACCATACCGGTTGGTGTATTCCGTTGGGTCTGAACAGGAACGATAATAACCTCGGCCGTTTTTGTCTGACCAGGCGTTTTGGATAATAACTGGTCAGTTCTCTCAAACTCAAAGCTGATGCGCGTGACCGCCTGGACAGGTGTGGCTGAGGATTTCAACTCAGATAGAGTCTGTTTTCCGCAGGAAACCAATACCACGCTAATCAATATTGAGGTGAGACTGCGCAAGACATAGAGTTTTTTCAACGATTTATATCGCTCCCGTAATTGCCTGGTCTATCAAGCACAAGGTTTAGCCCGGGTCTCCACCTGCAACCCTATTAGTTCAATATCCTTGCACACTTGCTTGATTGTCTCTGTCGGATGCTAGTGTTTTCCGCTCAGGATGAACCCTTGTGCAAATCCGGCAGTCTCTTTGGTTGGTAAAAGTATATATCGTCCAGTGTTCGTATGTGATACACGGTAATAATCCGCCGGGATGTCCTGAAACACGATCGAGTCCCGGTTTAGCTTGTTCGCAAGGCATATCAAAGAATACATGTCCCGGACGGACAGGTCGGTTTTAATTGTTTTATCCGAGAGGAATCTGACCCCAAGTTTGGGAAGCTTCAGCAAGTTTTCCGGGACAAGCACTTTGCTGTAGAGCGCGCTGATGATTGCGCTTTGCCGACGCACCCGGAACATGTCACTATCCGCCTCACGTGCCCGGGCGTACTCCAGAGCGGTGGCCCCATCCAAGTGAGTTTTGCCAGAGGTGCCGTACGCCCCAATAGGTTTGTCCAGTTCAATTTCCACGCCGCCTACGGCATCCACCAGGTCGACAAAATTTGAGAAATGAAAAACAGCATACCGATCAAATTTGATGCCAAAATTCTGGTAAATTGTGTTTGAGGTGAGCACAACCCCCTGCCCTCGACCCAGGTAATACTCTCCAAACCCATAAGCCGCATTGATCTTGAATTGTGTAATGTCATACTGTGTCATTCCGGGTATGGGAACCCAAAAATCACGGGGAATGGACAGGACGAGAATTTTATTTGCTAAGAAGTCGATTCGCACCAGCCGGATCACATCGGATTGTTCCTGTTCGTCAATGCCAAGCCCCAGGAAGATCATCGGTTCTGATTGTCCGCAAACAGGCTCCAGGGATGATCCGGCTATATTGGATTTTTCACCAGCAGGAACTTGTCCGACAAACTCACCGGTTTGATCATCAGCTGCCACCTCCTGTGCATTTCCTTCCAGGGGTGATTGGGTTTGATCCATCTGTTCAACCGGCTGAGTTTTTCCCATGTTTTCACCTTGGGAAACCCCGGTAAAATTTTGGCTGACAAAGTTTGGAAGTTTTTTGCCGAAGAGACTGCTATTCCAAAGTATTGCTCCAACACCAAAAACCGCAATTATGACAATCGATAGAACTATCCAGGATCTCGGTGTTTTCTTCGTCATTTTTGCTCTCTCTTAGCTTAAGCTTAGTATATTGCAGATTTTTTCAAATCCCTCATCCAATAAACCACAGATCTCTGTCAACAGATCGGTCGCACTCTCCTCATCATTATCTCCCAGGTCGGGCACATCAAAAGTCTGGTTTCTACAGATCTGAGAGAGCTGAAACATTCTGTCACTTGCCCGGGGGAATTCCAAAAGTATCGACTCTCGATGTCCTGAGGACATGACAATGATCAACCTGGAATTCTCGATCAGGTTTTTATCGATCTCTTTTGATCGGATGTTTTCAACTGTGAATCCACGTTCCTGCGCATATTGGATCGCTTCACTGATTGGCGGTAACCCGGTGATTGCCCAGGTACCTGCGCTCCCAATGGCAGCTTGGAACGGCGGGGTCGCCGTTTCACACAACCAGCGGAAATATCCTTCCGCGATGACCGATCGGAATCGATTGGCTGTGCAAACGAAAAGGATGTCCATGTTGAAGTCCCCGCTCATCATTCTGAATTGGGGATGATCAACCATTCTCCCTGTGTCAAAATATACCCGTCAGGAAGAACGTTGTATTTCTTTAACAGCTCAGCATCCAATTGATTTGACTGGGCAAACTCCTCGATTGTGAGGCCGCTGCGCTGTACTTCGAAGGTGCTGAACTTAGGCAACCCTTCGACATCGGTGGCACCAACGGGAATTACAATGACCGAATTGATCCACAAGACCGGGGCAAGGTTGTAATTGACTGCCGAGATCGCAGCGGAAGTCGTATTGTAAAGTTGCGCCAACAGGTTGATGCCCTCTCCCTCTTTAAGCCGGTGGATCATTAAATTGGGATATTCAGGTAAAGGTGTCTCCAATAGACGATAAGCCTGTTGCGTTGGAGCAAGTGTAGGAGGAATACTTGTCGGCGAAATCGTCGCTGTTGCTGTAGGTGGAACTCTCGTTGGCATTATTGTTAATGTAGGAACAGGAGAAGTGGGAGGCAGCTTCGTGTTCGCAATTTGCTCCTCAACACCAAAAAGTGAGGGGAGTTTGATAATTCCGAATATCATGCTCAAAGCAATCCCCAGGGTGATGATGCACAATAATGCAGCCACCGGCAACCAGGGATGAGTTTCAGTTATTCCCGGTTGTTTGACTCGAATTTCTTTAGGCAATGGACCAGGTTTTTCTCTTTGGAATACTGCACAGGAAGTATGCCGTTCGTCCAGGCAGTATTGTTGTTGATGGTCAAATACGATGATCCCTGCAGGATTTGAACGATGGCAGTAATTCGAAATTGACGGATAGGAAATCGTGGTTTCTGGATCATCAACCAGCCCAAGATATGGGCAAATAGTCAGCCCTTTTATTGATTTAGGGTCAGTCACATTCTTCATTCAATCATCCGACCTTTGCATCATTGTACACCAGGTGATTATTTCCCATCAGCACCAGAATCCCCTTCATGGAAGGTGTTCTTCTTTGATGCTTTCTTGGCAAATAATTCGGTGCGGCTGTCCTGCTTCTCAACACCGTAACCATGTTGTCTATCGTAGTAATAATTCTTCGTGTAATAAGTATGGGTATTCTTCGAATTAACATTATTCAGAACAATCCCCAGCAGGTTGGCGTTAACCCTGCGAATCTGGTCAATGGCATGCTTTATGGCAGCTCGCTTGGTTTTTTTAGGATCCATTACCAGAATGACCCCATCTACCCGGTTTGCCAGGACGAGTGCATCTGTCACCGCCAAAAGGGGCGGTGTATCCATGATTAGGAGGTCGCATTCTTTTTCAACGATTCTTAAGACCTCATTCATCCTCGTTGATCCCAAAAGTTCAGATGGGTTAGGCGGCAGACTGCCAGATGTGATCACACCAATATGATTATTTTCTGTCTTTTTATAAACACCATCCAGCCTGTCATCGGAGCGGATGAAGAAATCTGATAACCCGATTCGGTTGGAGACCTGGAAAGCCTTATGGATACGGGGTTTTCTCAAGTCACAATCCATCACAATCACATTGCAATCTCCTTGTGCGAAAACAGCCGCAACATTCGCAGCCACAGATGTCTTCCCGTCTGACGGGGAGGCACTGGTGACAAGCAGTGTGTGCAGTTTCTTTTCGACCCCCGAAAATTGAATGTTCGTGCGCAAGGAACGGAATGACTCGGAAATTGGAGAACGCGGTTGACTGATAGTAATGATGTTTTCCTGGTGCGAGCCATAATTGAGAATTACACCCAGAACTGGAAGCCCCCATTTGCGGGTGATCTCATCAGGATCCCGAATTTCATCCTGTAGAAAAGCAATGAGGAAAATTCCTACGGCTGCTAAAGCTAAACCGATCAATCCAGCCAGGAAGGCGCTGCGCATGGGCTGTGGTCGGATGGGCCTTGGGTCGGGAACGGCGGGATCCTTCTGGATAATGGAAGATGTGGATTGGGCTTCAGACAATTTGATCGATTGGTAATTCGAAAACAAGTATGCCCTGGATTGCTGGTACTGGGCTAATGTTGCTTCCAACTCAGTTCGTTTAAGGTAATCTGCCTGGCTTGCCTCTGATATTCCTGAGGTCTTGGCTTCAAGAGCAGCAAGTTTTACATTTACCGAGTTGATCAATTCATCCAGGGAATTAAGTTCCTTTTCAAGTCCAGCCTTCAGGTCTGCATAACGCGAAGTTTGATCAGTAAACACCTGTTCCGCAAAAATGGTGACCAGTGTATTGGCGATCGCTGCGGCATTATTGTAGTCGGTATCTTCCACGCTAATGGTAATTAACTGTGTGTTCTCAATTTGCCTGACCGCTATGTTCGCAGAGGATACCGGTATGCCTAATCTATTCTCCACTTCCGAGAGAATCGGTTGGGTCGTCATGGTTTGAGCATAGGTCGTTGCCAATTGGGTACCGGAGTATATGGACATGTATGAATCATACGAAGACCCAGATGCGCCATTTACCATTACCAGGGTTTTCGCCTGGTATACACTGGGTTGTCTTTCAGTGATGAAATAAGCTGCAATGCCTGTAATTATGGCAGCCAGAATCAGGAACCAGGCCCAACGCCAGATCACCTTCAGATATTCACTCATGCTTTCCAGACTGCTTCGATCCTCTACGTTACTATCCATCGGATGATTAAACCTTTCCCCGAATTAGTTATGAACAAAATCTTTAGATAAGAATTATACACTCTCACTTCAGATAATACGGATGATTTCAGGTGGATGATGCCAGGCGAGTTGATTCTTTTCACTCTACTCCTTCGTTTTTCTTTGGCTGCTCATTCCCCTTTTGATTGATCAAGCAATCAACGACCTGAAAAGCTCGATCATCCTAAAATGGCTTTTAGAACTCTTGAAAAGTATTTTCTCGTCCGGTTGAAGAATATGACCAGGTTGTGTTTGGATAACCAGGCCAAGAATTTTTTCACATAACCCAACCCTGCATGCACCTGACGTCCGGTCCGGGTAACAGATATGATTTGCCCGATGAGTTTGGATCGGGAAATGCTGCCATCAGATGTGAAAACATTGTCTCCTTTGATCGTATAGCGGTCACCTTCTTTTTCGATCACGCGATGCATGATCAATTGGCCATTCTCAGGTCTTTGGAATGCAACAATATCACCAATTTGAGGGAGTTGATCGCCAAATGGTTTTACGATCACCCTATCTCCATCCCTGATAAATGGATACATGCTCAATCCATGCACGACCATATTCATGAGATTGCCGCGTTCTAATACAATTTTGAGGATTTCTAACTGAATAGACTCAGGAAGTTGGGAAAACTGCCCAGCCGCCTTTAGGAATTTGCCGTGGTTAGCGTCGGGAGGAATTAGCATGCCGCTCATTCAAGTAGGCAGTTTTTATCCAGGATTTTGCAGTCTGCGTTGATGGTTGTTGTTTTGAATCTCTTAATCGCAGGTCTTAATGTGGTCTGCATCAGGTCATTTTCCTGATTGAAATGGATAAACATGCTTACAATCTAAATTTCATTAGGCTCACGTGATCACCGATTGCATGATAACTTGGATACTAACCGTCTTCGCGGAATACACTCAAAACTATGCCATCAGGGAAACGGCTATCGCGTTAACAACTGATTCTACCTGCTCTTTGGTTAACAGCGGATACAAAGGCAGTGTCACTTCCTTGGCAGCAATTTCCTCTGTGACCTCCAGCGCTTGATCGCCATGCGGAAGTGAGCGGAAAGAGGTGAATTGATGGATAGGCGGGTAATGAACGCTGGTCTGGATACCCTGCTTCTTCATGCCCTCCATAAATTCGATGCGGTCAGTACCTTTTGGCAATAACACCGGCATGATGTGATAGGCAGAAACTCCTGCGTGACAATAGAAAGGAATTTTCACTGCTGGCACTTGCTCGGTTATCAATTGATGATAATGACCAGTCAGTTGTTTTCTGCGGGCGTTATTCGCATCCAATTTCTTGAGCTGTTCCCTGCCAATCGCGGAGCGAAGCTCGTCAATACGGTAGTTGTAGCCCAAGTCAACCACATCGTAGCTCCAGGCGTGACCCTGGTAGCGGTCCCAGGTGAGCGAGGTCATGCCGTGGGAGCGCAGCAGGCGGAACTTATCTGCCATGTGATCATCTTCCGTGACGAGCATGCCGCCTTCCCCGGTGGCCAGGTTCTTGTTAGAGAAGAAACTAAAACACCCGGAGATCCCCCAGGTGCCCAGGTGGCGGCCCTGCAGGCTGGACCCCACTGCATGCGCGGCGTCCTCGATTACCTGGAGGCCTTTCTCATTTGCCCAGGCCAGGATGGGTGGCATGTCACAGGCATACCCGGCGTAATGCATCACAATAATGGCTTTAGTGCGTGGGGTGTAACAACGCTGGATGGATTCCAGGGAAATCGTTAAGTCATTTTCGCCCACGATGTCAGCGAAAACCGGTGTGGCCCCCGTGTAGCGCACGGCGTTGGCCGTGGCTACGAATGTCAACGAAGGCACGATCACTTCATCCCCCGGAATAAGGTTGAGCGCCTGGCAGGCCATGTGCAGCGCGACTGTGGCATTGGAGACCGCAAAAGCGTGTTTTGCCCCGGTGTAAGCTTTGAACTCGTCCTCAAAGGCCTCCGTCACCGACCCCATCGTCAACCAACCGGAATCGAGAACTTTCAGCACGGCTTCTTTTTCTTCTGCCCCAAATTGGATATCCGATAATGGAACCAACCAGCTCATTCTTTAATCCTCCGGCAGGAACTGCGCGCGCATCTTCTCAAAATCCGTGCTGGCCCGGTCGTAATCATCCGGCCGGCCCAGGTCTTCCCAGTAACCGCGGAACACATACCCGCTCACCTTCTCACCGGCTGCCACCAGCTTTAAGACCAGATCCGGAAAGTCGAGGTACTGGTCCTTTGGAATATAGTCCAAAATGCGCGGCTCAAATACGTAGATGCCCATGCTCACCAGGTAATCGATGGTTGGCTTCTCATGGTAGTCCACCACCCTTGAATCACCGTCCAGGTCAACCACGCCGAGATTGATATCGATCTTGCGTTTATGAGTAGCGATGGTGGCAATCCCCCCACGTGCTTTATGAAAAGCAAACAAGTCATCTAAGTCCAGGGTGGTCAGCACATCACCATTGGTCACCAAAAAAGTACTATCCAATCCTTCGACATTTGCCAATGGTCCGGATGTGCCCAGAGGAGTTTTCTCCTGGGCATAATTGATCTTTAGCCCAAAACGGGAGCCATCCTGGAAGAACAGGCGCATCAGGTCAGCCAGGTGTCCAACGGTCAGCGTCACCTCGCGTATGCCGGCGCGTTTCATTTGCTTCAGAATGATCTCGAGGATAGGCTTGTCGCCGATTGGCATCAACGGCTTCGGGATGATGCGCGTGTAAGGTTCCAGGCGGCGGCCTTTTCCGCCTGCCAGAACCACTGCCTTGGTAATTCCATCATTAGAACTCATAGACCCCCACCTTGTATATGTCAATGTGTTGATCGATCCACTCGATCGTGCGCTTAAGACCCTCCTCCAACGAGACCTCGGGACTCCAGCCCAGCACGGACCTTGCCAGTGAGTTGTCGGAGATCAATTGCCGCACTTCCGATCGTTCCGGGCGCATACGGTCCTGGTCCTGGTGAATCTCGATATCTGAACCGATCAAACCGGCCACCTTTTGCACCAGGTCCCCGATGCGGATTTCCACGCCAGTGCCCAGGTTGAACGTACGTCCGACCGCATTGTCCGCCTGGGCTGCCTTCAGGAACCCTGCAACCGTATCCGACACGTAAGTAAAATCCCGGGTAGTATCCAGGTTGCCAAGCTTGATCACGCGATTTTTGAGCGCCTGGGTAATGATCGTGGGGATCACACCCCGTGCTGACTGGCGCGGTCCAAAGGTATTGAATGGCCTCACAGTCACCGCCGGCAGCCCATAGGCGCAATAATAACTTTCCACCAGTTTATCTGCACCGATCTTGCTGGCTGAGTAAGGCGATTGCCCTTGCAGCGGATGATTCTCATCTATGGGAACGCGCAAAGCCGTGCCGTATACCTCGCTGGAGGAGGTGTGAATCAACCGTTCCACCCCCAGGTCGCGGCAGGCGGTGAGCACGTTCAACGTACCGATCAGGTTAGCGGTTGCCACCTCAACCGGATGCTTGTAGGAATAGGGAATGGAGATCATTGCTCCCAGGTGAAAAACCAGGCTGCAGCCATCAACAGCCTGCCTGACAGCGTCGGCATCTTTTAGATCGCCGGGAATCAACTCCATTCGATTAGCAATATCGGCCGGAATGAACCTGAGCAAGCCAGGATCACCGCGCGAGTTATAACGCACAAAAGCCCGCACCCCGGCACCGGATTGCACCAGGCGCTCCACCAGGTGGCTGCCGATAAAGCCCCCAGCACCTGTTACTAACACCTTTTTTCCGACCAGGGCATCACTCATTATTTTGAGGTACCTTTCGCGTTTGTTCAATAAAGTAATCCCTTACGACGGTCAGTAAGTCAGGAATCATCAGCACTTTTACCGGATATTGTTCACATATATTCAGGATTCGGTTGCGTTCTGCAGGTTTTACCTTATTGATAGCGAACATGATCAATCCGATGTTTTCCTTTCTAATGATCTCAGGGATATCCTTGGTGGTTCCCAGGACACGATACCCATTCACTCGTTGGTTAACCTTATTGTAATCGTCATCAACCATGCCCACGACACTAAAAGCAGTGGAGAGGTCGCTCTTTTCAAACATCCATAATCCCAGTTGAGCACACTCCCCCGCCCCGACCACCAGGATACGTTCGCCGATCATAGTAGATTGCGATCGCCATTTGATCCAGCGGTGCGCCAGACCGGTAATGATCCTCAACCGGTACCTTAAAGCGACAAATCCGAACAAGGAAAATATCCCGAACAGGATGATCAGCGCCAGTGGCAAACCTTTGTCAGGAAACAGGAAATGCGTCGCCAGAGACCATATCCCAATTGCCAGTGCAGTGGAAAGGGTGATATCCAGCACATGCGTGGGGCTGGCGTAACGCCAATCGATATTCTTTAGACCAAATAGCGTGTTGGTTAGCGCTAGAAGCAAAGCAATGATCGCGGCTATTCCCGCCATGGTGAGGAAACCGACATTGATCACCGCCTGTGTCCTCCAGATAAGTGCTGCCAGCGAGATCGAAGCAAAAGCAACAATGGTGTCCAACACAAACCAGTTGATATACTTATCGGAGAACGAACTGAAAGGTCCGCGGTAAAGCGTAGTTTCCTTAACAGGTTTAGCTTCCCATCCAGGGATGAGCATCACCATGGTCATGAAGAGCACGTCCACATCCCCCATGAGGCTGTGATGCCTTACATATAATTGGTCCATGCGCAATTTTTCAGGCAGGATGCGCTGCAAGTACTCGTCCAGGATATTCTCACCATTCAGCAAGCTCTCTTCGTTGCGGTACGTGACTGAGGCAGGGCTGGTGATTCCTGGCCGGATGGAAAGGATCTCGTTCCGCACATCCTCATCCCATTTCTCGACGAAGGTGGGATCCTCAGGCCGCGGACCGATTAAACTCATATCACCCACCAGAACATTCCAAAGGTTTGGCAATTCATTCAGCTTGGTGTGCCGCAGCCATTTGCCAATGGGAGTAACCCGGTCATCCTCTGAAATTGTTAACCTGGAGCCATTGTAACTTTCAGGTCTCTCATACATGGTGCGGAATTTCAGTATCCCGAAGGGTTGTCCGCCTTTTCCGACGCGCGGACCGCGGTAATAAATCGGCCCCGGGGAGTCCCGTTTTATTTGCAGACCGATGATCAAGAATATGGGTGATAAGAACAACAACCCCAATGAAGATGCCAGGATATCCAGGAGCCGTTTTAACACGTGTGTATAGAACTTGTCCGCTGGTTTACGGCGGGTTGAGTCAGGAGCCAAATTGGCTGCCCGCGTTAAAAAATCATTCGCTCGATCCATCTTCCCCATTTTTCGGAACCTTGATCCTGACTTGCAAATTTTAACATAATTGCGAATTTATGAATTTTACCGGTCATCCGTAAGGCTGTCAAATGAACTCGCATAGATCATTGAAATTTACCAGGCTATTTTGGTTTCTTCTTTTCTATCTGTTCCACTGGTAGGTCCACGCGAACATTCTTATTCTGCAGCAGTTTCAATAACACCCTCACGCGTTCACTTCCCGGAAGGCTGGTATCTAGTATCCCTTCATACCCTTCCAACAAGCCGCCTGTAATTCTTACCGCGTCACCCGGAGAAAAGGTTGACGTTTTTTCCGGTCCGCTAAGACAAGCCTGATCCACCTTTTGCCTGATAGCCGCCACAATGGGATCGGGTACATATGGAATTTCTCCACCGAAATTCACCAGGTTAACCGACCCCGGCAGCCGTTCCAGGATTGCGGACTGACTGCTGCCAAGGTCAAGACGGACAAACAGGTAACCTGGAAAGTACGGTCTGAACGTCTTTGCGCGCGGGTTAACCGGTTT
>DAONEZ010000008.1:0-16642 GCA_035403345.1 Anaerolineaceae bacterium | reverse complement strand
TCATCGCGTCAGCGTGGGAAGCGAAGGTGCGCAGCTTGCTGAGGGATGAGGCGTCATTCAAAGGATCTTCGATGAAGCATTTACCCTTCCATTCCGGCTGGGTGAATTCCCAGACGTTCTTGACGGGGCATTCCTTATTCAATTCGGAGTTGTAGGCGAAGATGCTGGTGCCAAGGCGGCTCATCAACAGAGGTTGTGTGTATTGTTCCGGAATCTTGTCAGCCATCGTGCTAGGGACAAAACGCCAAACATAATTCTTGGGCAAGACATTTCCAACCAGTTCAGCGCCACCGCTGCTGGCCCAGACATCCCCAGTGAAAGCGCCGGCTTTTTGTTCTTCAACAGTTTTCAGGAGAACATCATCGCCGCCCAGGTCAAAAGCCTGGACCGTGATCTCAGGATATTTCTCCATGAAGGCTTCGGCTGATTTTTCAATCTTGGAAGTGTTGGCGTAAACCAGCACAGTGCCTTCAGCTTTGGCTGCGGCTTCAATGGCGGCCCAATCCTGCTCGCCAGTGTCATATTGGCCGAGCTGGTTGTCCTTTAACCACTGTTCCTGGGCGTTGAGTGGAGCTTCAGTTACTACCGGAGCTTCGGTCACGACCGGGGCTTCAGTGACAACGGGTGCTTCAGGGACTACAGGTGCAGCAGTCGGCTTGGCACAGGCGACCAGGAAGCTGATCATCAATACTAAACTTGCGATCTTCAATACAGTTTTCATTTACCTTCCTCCTAAAGAATGGTTGAAACATGATTGACTATAGCTCAAAACAATTTTTACTCTCTTCAGATTTGCCTCCTTTGGTCCACACATCAATGGTCTCAGAATAAACAATTTTATTTCGTGTTTATTCCTTGATCAAATTACCTGATTCCTTATCATAAAGGTTGATGGCATCTTGGTTAAATGTCAACCAGATCTTCTGGTCCATTTTTATCTTACTGACTCCCATTTCCTTAATGGTTAATTCAGAGTCACCCTTACGGGCAATGAGGGTGGTTTCAGCGCCTGATGGCAGCACCGAATAGGCCTGGAACTCAACACCCTCCTTGTCGGGCTTGGTGCTGACACAAATGTCCTCAGGATGGATACCCACCACCACATCACCGGTTTTTCCATAGGTCTTTACCGGAATATTGTATTTTCCAACATCCACCAGGTTCTTCGAGTTTACCCAACCTTCCAGCAGGTTCACCTTCGGGTTGCCGATGAAATCCGCCACAAACAGGTTCTCGGGGAAATGATAGACCCTGTCGGGGGTATCCAATTGTTGAATAACGCCTTCCTTCATGACTGCAATGTTTGTGGACATGGTCATGGCTTCAACCTGGTCGTGGGTGACGTAAATGGTTGTAGCTCCTGAGTCGTGGTGCAGGCGTTTGATCTCGGTACGCATGTCCATTCGCAGGCGCGCATCCAGGTTGGAAAGCGGCTCGTCCATCAGGAAGACCTTGGGACTGTACGCCAGCATGCGTGCCAGGGCAATGCGCTGTTGCTGACCGCCGCTCATTTCACGCGGATAGCGGTCTTCGTAGCCATCCATCTTCACTTCTGCGAGCGCTTCCTTTACCCGGGTGTCCATGTCTGCTTTGGACATTTTTTGGATCTCCAGTGCAAAGGTAATGTTCTTGTACACGGTCATATGCGGCCACAGGGCATAATTCTGGAACACCAGGCCCAGGTCCCGTTCACCTGCCGGCAATGAGACGCCTTTCCGCCGGGAATAGACCAATTTATCCCCAATGATGATCTCACCATCGTTGGGTTCCTCCAGCCCGGCCAGGCAGCGCAGCAGGGTTGTCTTTCCGCATCCGCTGGGACCTAACAAGGTCAAAAAGGTTTCGGGTTCGATCACCAGGCTGACGTTGTTGACTGCCACCACATCGCCGAATTTTTTCGTCAAATTATTAATAATGATTCGCGTTGACATGAATGCTCCTTATGCTCCCAGACCTTTTTTAAGGCTTCCGCCGCGGAAACGCCCGATGATGAAATTCCCGATCAATACCAGGACAATGAGCAGGATGATAACCGCGTCGGCTTGCTGCTCGTTGCCATTCTCAATATAGCGCATGGTCATGCTTGCCAGAACAGCCGTCGTGGGCGTGACCAGCAGGATGATCAGCGACAGTTCCCGCATGGTGGTGATGAACGTGAGCAGGAATCCCGAAACAAAACCGGTGCTCGTGAGCGGGAAGATGATGCGGAAAAAGCGCCGTGCTGGTTTTGCACCGGCGATTGCCGCCGCTTCCTCCAACTCCTTGCTCACCTGCAGCATGGCTGAGACGCCGCTGCGGGCTGAGTAAGGAATATGCTTGGCCACGCTGACCACCACCAGCAGGGCAAAGGTGCCATACAAAGCCGGGATCGGCCCCACCGGTTTGGTGAACATGGAAATGTAGACCGCGCCAAAGGCAATTCCCGGGATAACATACGGAATGAAGGACAACTGCTCCACGATCTTGGAGAGACGTGTCCCGCGCCCTTTCACGATGGCATACCCCAAAATTACACCTAATAGGGCAGTGAAAAAGGCTGTAAGGAAGGATAATTTGACCGAATTCCAGGCTCCTTGCCAGATCTTGGGATTCAAAAGGATGCCCGGCTCTCCATTATTAATCTTGATGTTACCCTTCCCGATCCAGTGCTCCAGGGTAAAGTTGCTCAGGCTGTAATCGCCGGTGCGTAACATGAGCGTGCTATATATCAGCAGAGCTAATGGCAGCACGGCGATGATGAACTCAAAGATCACCACCAGGATGGTGAAGAAGACCTTCCAGTTGCGCAGTTTCATCTTCTGCGCCATGAATCCGCGTCCGCCGATCGTTTCATAGCTCTTACGCGTTCCCACCAGTTTTTGGTTGAGCAAAATGGTCACCATTGCAAAGAGGATGAGCACAATGGCGAGCACAAAGCCGTTGCCGTAATCACCGATGGAAGTGTTTGAGCGCAGCATGGTGGAGAGTGTGTAGTAGCGCACCGGTACACCCAGCACGTTCGGTCCGCCAAAGGTGCCCATGGTCTTCGAGAAGGTCATGATAAAACCGGAGGCGATCGCCGGAATGACGAGCGGGAAGGTGATCTTGCGCATGATGCGCCAGCGCCCCGCCCCTGCCAGCTCCCCGGCTTCTTCGAGCGAAGAATCGATCGAAAGCAAGGCTGCTGAAACAAAGAGGAAGAAGAAGGTGTAATAATGCAGCGCGCTGCTGACGATGATGGGGAAAGGACCGTATGCCAACCAGTCCGGGGTTGGCGCACCGGTCACAAACTCGAGAAAACCGGGCGTACCTCCTGATTTCTGGTTCTTGAACAAGACCGTCCAGGCCATGGCAATGGTCCAGGACGGCATGATGTAAGGAACCGTGGCGAGCGTGTTGATGATGCCCTTGCCTGGCACATCCGTGCGTACCACCAGCCAGGCCATGAATCCGCCGATGGTCAGCGCCAGCAGGGTTGCCCCCAGGGAGATCGTCAGCGAATGCGTCAGCGGCTCATAGGTCATGATGCGTGAGATCTTGCTGGTTAGCATGCGCATCCAATGATAGGTGGTGAAATCGCCTGCGGTGGCATCTTTCAGCACACGCAGGTCGCTATCCTGCACAGTGATGGTGGTGATTACCATGCGGTAGAGAGGAATGATGACCATGTAGAACATGACCACCAGCATGATGAGGGAGAGGACGACATGGGGGCTACTGATCCATCTGTAGAACCTGCGCAGCCGAGCCAGCCACTTTTCTCCGCTCGAATTTGGAGCTATTGCATTTACTGCCATCGTGGACTCCTCATATAATGCATTGTGCAACTCCTCAGATCACTTACCCTTGATTGTTTAGAACACGTAATTGTTCCCGGAGTGAATCAAGATCATCCAGGATCGGCATGATCGATTCCTGCTGCTCGCTGGCAACTGTCAGCAGCAGCGCATTGATGATGGTCATGGGCACCACCAGGGAATGGAACTCGCCCACCGGGCCGCGCTGCGCGGACAGGATCACCGTGGCATACTGACCCACCACCCCTGCCAGCGTATCTGTGATCATGATCACCGGGCAGCCCACCTTCTGCGAGTGTTCCAAAACCAGGCGCAGCGCAGGATTGGCATCGAAGAAACAGATCACGATAACCAGGTCGCTGGGTTGCATGGTGACCAGCGGTTCCACCACCTCGCGACCAGAATTGGTGAGAGGGATCACATGTTTGCCAAAACGGCTCAGGCGCAATTGAAGCAGTTCCACCAGTGAACAGGAAGGACCAAGCCCAAAGACAAAGATGCGCTGGTGCTTTTTTAACAACCCCACCGCCTGCTGCATCGAACTCCTGTCCACTGATTCCAGCGCCTGGGTCAGGTAATCGATCTCCACCGCGGTCAACCTTTCAAAAATATCACCGTTATCGCGCAGGTCATCCAGGCGGGAGCGTAAGCGCGACGAGTGGGTGATGCGTTGGCGGAAGTTTTCCTGCAGTTTTTCACGCAGGGCCGGGTAGGAAGGGTAATCCAACGCGCGGGCAAAACGCACGATGGTGGCTTCGCTTAAGTTCAACCGCTCTGCCACCTCAGCCGCAGAAAGCAATGAGGACTCATCCTGGTTTTTTCGGATGAAATCTGCGATACGCTTTTCGCTCTTGGTCAATGCACCATAATGACTGGTGAGCACCTGATTAAAATCAACATCGGCATGGTAATTGATCATGATCGCAACCCCTTAACCCTTATCGAATCATGCACCATATTTTGAGATCCTGCCGGCGTTCGCGAGCGCCAGGAGTATGATGTCTTTCGCCGGTAAAATCCCCAGGCTTCCGCGCGCGCAGGCGCGCTCGCCAAATTCCGCGATATTATCTTCGCGAACCACTTTGGAAAATAACAACAGAGGTACCGGATGCCAACTGTGACTTTTTAATGAAGAGGGAGAGGAATGGTCACCGGTGATGATGATGACGTCCGGGTTCAGGGCGGTCAGGCGGGGGATCAGTGCATCCACCTCCTCAATTACCTTTGCCTTCCGGTTAAAATCGCCATCCTCGCCGTGGGTGTCAGTTTGCTTGATGTGCAGGTAGAAGTAATCAAAGTCCTGCCAGTAACGCTCCAACGTGGTGAACTCGTCCTGCATGCTGACTCCATCCACCGGCAGCACCTGCATGCCGACCAAACGGGAAACACCTTTGTACATGCCGTTCACAGCGATGGCGGCCGCCTTCAGACCGAACAATTCAGTATAGGAGGGCAGCACCGGAAGTTTGTCAAACCCGCGCAGCAGGATGCTGTTGGCGGGAGACTCATCCGCCAACACCTGGTTCACCTTTGCGATGTACTCATTGACCAGAGCGGCCGTCCTGCGGGAAGGTTCATCAGATCCTTCGGCCGGGTGGGGACGTACCCCGTTCTTGAGCGGATCAGTGTCGCTGACCTTGCTGCCCAGCCCTTCACCGCGCATGACGAATGCAAAACGGTGCTCCTTGACCGGTTCCACATGGATCTCCACACCGTCCACATGGATCTGGTTGAGCATGTGCGCCAGCCTGATGGCTTGAGGAGTTGCCAACCGGCCGGCGCGCCGGTCGATTAGGGTGCCATCCGCTGCGACCTGGCAGAAGTTACCGCGCGCCGCAACATCATCGGGATGCAGGTCAATATCAACGCCCAGCGCTTCCAGCGCGCCGCGCCCGATCTCGTTCTCAATCGGGTCGAAGCCAAACAATGCAAGGTGCCCGGGTCCGCTGCCTACTGCAATGCCGGGACCTGCCGGGCTGGATAGCCCCAGGGCAGAATGAGCCGCCAGGGCATCCATGTTGGGGGTGTGCGCAGCTTCCAGTTCGGTCTTGCCGCCGTGTTCAACGGGCAGCCCGCCCAATCCATCCATCACCAGCAGCACAATCTTTGTGTCCGCCGGTTTGATGAGTTTCTTCAGGAATTCAGCGTTCACAGGGTTACCGCCTTCCCATGCCCCAGTACGAGCGCATCATAAGCTTTCTGCGTCTTGGCGTAATTGCCGTCCCGGTCGAGCGCGATCCCGCGCCCGATCCCACTCACGATCTGCCCGATACCTACCTCTTCCACCATTCCTTCGAGTTTTTCCAGCAGGGCAGGTGCGCTGCCGGGCTCGGTACTTCGCCCGTCAAAGATCATGTGCAGGTAAGCGTTGTCCAGGCCGGCGGATTGTGCCATTTTTAAGACGGCCAGTGGGTAATCCATGGAGCCGTGAGAACTCTTTTCAGTTAATAAGCCGATCAGGTGTAGGTTGCTGCCGCACTGCTTCACCTGCTCGAGCGCATCCAACAGCACTTCATTCTGGTAAAAGGATCCATCCTTCATCGCCATGTCCAGGCGCACGTCGTCCTGCAGCACGACCCGACCCGCCCCGATGTTCATGTGCCCGGCTTCCGAGTTACCGGCCTTGCCTGCTTTGAGCCCTACCGCATCACCCGCTGCCAGGAGTTGACTGTGGGCATATTGCGCCAGGAGGGCATCCCAATTAGGCGTGGGTACAATGGCAATGGGGTCATCCTGCGGGTTGGAGCTGATGCCCCAGCCATCCAGGATGATGAGCAATGCCTTACGTCTGCCGCCAAAGTTAACCTGCGGTGCAAGCGAGCGCCCTTCCATCACATCCGGTTTGGGAACATCCAGGATCTGCAGCAGCGTGGGAGCGATGTCCGCCAGCTTGCCGTCCTGCACTTGCAACTCAGCGGATTGACGCGGGTCGATCAGGATGAACGCCACCGGGTTAGTGGTGTGCGAAACGTGCGGGGTGCCATCTTCGCTGGTAAGCACTTCCAGGTTGCCGTGGTCAGCAGTGATCAGGATAACGTACTCCTGCTCCAGGGCTGCCTGCACTACCCTGCCCAGGTGCTGGTCAACAATGGAAGCACATTTCAGCTTGGCCTCGCTGTCGGACGTGTGCCCGATGACATCCCCGTTGGCAAAATTGGTCACGATCAAGTCGCAACCCTTATTCAGACCATTGAGGACCTCTTCCGCGACAGCAGGCAGGCTCAGCTCAGGGACCTTTTCAAAGGGGATCCCGCGCAAGGAGGGAATACGCACATCCATTTCCCCCGTGAAAGGCGCGTTGTTGCCGCCGTTCAGGAAGAAGGTCACATGCGCAAATTTTTCAGATTCAGACGTGCGCAATTGGGTCAGCCCCGCCCGGCTTACCACCTCTCCCAGTGTTTGCTGCACGCGAGCGGGAGCAAAAGCAACGGGCAGGTCTTTGAATTTATCGTGATAAAGGGTGAGGATAACAAAGGTAAGCGGATCGAGGTCGATGCGCTGGATCTGGGTGATTGAAGGATCAGTGAAGGCTTCGGTTAGCTGGATCTCGCGCTCGCCCCTGCGGCAGCAAAAGACCACCACGTCGCCTTTGGCGATGCGGCCAACGGGTTCGCCGTTTTGAGTCAGGATGAGCGGATCGAGCGAATAGTCAGTCTGTCCTTGGGCGTATAACTCTTTTACGCCTTCTGCCAGTGCCCTTGCACCCCGCGAAACAACTGACCGGCCTGTCATGTTAACTACCCTTTCCATTCATTGGCCCAGGGAACACGTCCAGTAACTCAGTGAGGGAATGGATCACCCGGTCAGGCTGATATTCCTCAGGCTGTGGAGCGTCTCTATCAGCCGGGTCTGGCAGGATGATGACCATGCCAAAACCGGCTGCCCGCGTGCCTTCCACATCCCGGGAAAAATTATCGCCTACATAGGCACACCTGGCAGGCGGAACATTGGCTCTTCGGGCAGCTTCGATGTAAAGGGAGGGATGCGGTTTACGCCGCCCGAATTGAGAGGAGAGAACAACTGACTTGAAGAACGGTTCAAGCCCTTCATCACGCAGCCAGTCTGGCACTTCCTGCGTGGTGATGACGTTACTGATAATGCCTAGGGTGTAACCGCGCTGGTGGAGCACTTCGACCACGTGCTTACCGTCTTCCGCGGTCACGCGCCTGCCCATGGATTGGCGGAACTGGTAGGTCAACTCGTGCGCCAGGGGTTCAATACGCTCCGGCGGGAATTCCGGTGCCAACCAGTGCGTCCACAGCTCGGTTTCAGGGGCTTCCGTGAGCTCCTGGAAAGCCCATTTGCGGTAATCCTTGTAACGGCGGTCCAGCTCGCTGCAAAAGGCTAACGGGTCTGCATCGGTGCCAACCAGTTCGGCAATCCTGGCGCGCGCCGCGGCACGGTGCGGCAGATCCTCCTTGAGCAGGATGCGCAGGGTGTTCCCGACGTCCAGGAAAATCGCTTCTATCGCTTCGTTCATCTCGACTATTAGTTCCGCGGCGGGAAGATATCCAGTAACTGGCTGGTTTCCTTGATGGCATAATCCGGCTTGTGCTCGCCGGTAGGCGGTTCCTTGGCCAGGGTGGCGGGTTCCTCGAAAAGGATCATCATGCCGAATCCGGCCGCGCGTGTGCCTTCCACGTCTCGCACCGGGTTGTCGCCCACATACGCACAGAACTGCGGCTCTACGCCAATCTGGCGCGCAGCCATCCAGTAGATCTCGGGATCCGGCTTGCGTAGCCCCACCTTCGAGGAGAGAATGACCGTTTTGAAGTATTTCGTGACCCCATCGGATTCCATCCAATCAGGGATCTCGGTTTCGGTGATGGTGTTGGCGATAATGCCCAACAGGTAACCGCGCCGGTCCAATTCAATGATGGTGGCTTTGGCGTCATGGCGCGGCACGCGCCGGCCATCCCGGTCGCGCCACAGGCGGGTGAGTTTGCCATGCAGCGGGGCGATCTTCTCCGCCGGGTAATCCGGAAGCAAGTGCTTGGTCCACAAGTCTTCTTCAGATGCCTCGACCAGGGAAGCCTTGGAGGCTTTCCGGTAGGCTTTCCACCTGGCTTCCACCTTTTCGTAGAATTGCTCCTGCGATTCAGTGGCACCCACCAGGGTCATCAACTCACTCATGGCGTTCTGCTGGAATTCAGGTTCCTCCAGCACAATCCGCAGGGTGTTACCAACGTCGAGAAAGATGGCTTTGATATCCGTATTCACTCGATTGCACCTCAAACATCAGAATGAGACAGCGACCACATATTCTTTTTTTCTTACAATTCTTAGGAATGTTGCAATTTAACTTGCAAACAAGATGATACAACATTTTTTTAGAAAATGCAAGATGTCTTGCAAAAATCCATTGACTTTTTATTTCATTTTTGCTACTATATGGTCGCACACGTGTGCACCACAAAGAGGAAATATGCCAGTTACGATCAAGGACATCGCCAGGAAAGCCGGGGTTTCGCACGCCACGGTCTCCCGTTCTTTAAACGGGAATCCGGATATTTCCGATCGCACAGCTGCTGTCATCCGCGACCTGGCGACGGAAATGGGCTACGTGCCCAGCGCGGCTGCGCGCGGTCTCAAGACCAACCGTTCCCACGTGCTGGGTGTCATCGTAAGCCGCATTGACAACCCTTACTTTGGCGAGATCGTACAAGGCATTGAAGACACGCTCAAAAACACTGGTTACAGCATCTTCGTTTCTTCCACTAATTTCGACCAGAACCGTGAAAAAGACGTCATCCAGGCCTTCAGTGAGCACCGCGTGGATGGCATTATCCTCGGCTCGGTGTCCTTCAAACAGAAACATGCGGCCCTGCTGACCTCCTACAATATCCCCGTCGTGGTCATCAACAACCAATCCCGGCAGAGTTTTCGTTACTCGGTTGCGCATGATGACGAGTACGGCGCGCGCCAGATCATGCGTCACCTGCTCGAACTTGGCCACCGCAATATCTGGTACCTGGGCAATGCACATTCCAGGCGCATCAACAATGACCGCTGCCGCGGGTTCACTCAGGAACTTGAGGCTGCTGGAGTGCCAGATCCGCAAGCCCATGTGTTAAACATGGACGGCAGCGAAATCCAGGACGGCAGCCGCGGCATGGGACTTCTTCTACAGCACGATCCGCTCCCCACGGCAGTTTTCTGCTTCAATGACCTCATGGCGATCGGCGCGCTTAAAACGCTGCAGGAAAAGGGTTTGCAAGTCCCCGCAGACATTTCCATCGCGGGGTTTGATGACATCGCCTACTCAGCCTACACCACCCCTGCGCTCACAACATTTCACCAGCCTAAGTTTGAGATTGGCGCAGAAGCTGCCGGCTTGCTGTTGGAGTTGATGCTCAACAAGGATGCTGGCAACGGACATGATATAGCATTTGCCCGCAAGATTCGCGGGCAGTTGCTGGTCCGGGAATCCACCGCTCAACTATCATCTGGATCGGAGGTAAGCAATGCCTGAATCAAAGTTACTCATCAAGCCTGACCTGGCTCAAACTGAGTATCTCAAGGTGACCCCGCAGTCCGCCGGGTGGGAGCACCTGTCCTTTACCGCGGTGAAATTGACCCGGGGAGAAACCCGGGCGTTCAATACCGATTGTAATGAACTTGCGCTGGTCATCCTGGGCGGAACATGTGACGTACATTCCTCGCGCGGTGACTGGCATGCCATTGGCAGCCGCACGGACGTGTTCCACGGCCTGCCGACCACACTGTACCTGCCGCGCGATACCCGCTTTGTGGTCAAGGCGCTCAGCGAGAACCTCGATTTTGCCTGCGGTTGGGCAGCCAGCAGCCTGCCGTTTCCGCCCCGCCTGGTACGGCCTGAAGAAGTCAACATTGAATTGCGCGGCGGTGAGAACGCCAGCCGCCAAATCAACCAGATGATCCCGCCCGGATTCACATGCCAGCGCCTGGTTGTGGTGGAAGTGTATACCCCCTCGGGCAACTGGAGCTCCTACCCTCCCCACAAGCATGATGAACGTAAAACAGCCCCCGACGGCACGCTGCTGGAGGCGGACCTGGAAGAGATCTATTTTTACAAGATCGACCGGCCGGAGGGGTATGCCTACCAGCGCATCTACACCGATGACCGCCGCCTGGACGAGCTGATCCTGGTGCAGGACAGCCACCTGGTCCTGTCACCTGAGGGCTACCACCCGGTGGTCAGCGCTCCAGGTTACAACACGTATTATCTGAATATCCTGGCCGGCTCTGACCAGTCCCTGGCAGCCAGCGACGACCCGGCTTATGCCTGGGTAAAGGACACCTGGAAGTCGAAGGACGCACGGCTTCCGCTTGTTACCCTGCAAATGAATCATGGAGGTTGAGATGAAAGACTACAAAAGTAAGTTGCATCAGACAGTCTGCACCACCAAGACCGATTACTGGAACGATTCCTGTTCGATCGAGGAATTGACCTATGCCATTGACAACGGAGCGGTAGGCGCAACCACCAATCCGACCATTGTGGTGAACGTATTAAAGAAAGAAATGGGGCTTTGGAATGAACGCATCCACCAGATCATCGCTGAGAATCCCATCTGGTCGGAAGCGGAGATCACCTGGCAGTTGATCGAAGAAATGGCAGTACGCGGAGCGGGCTTACTTAAACCTGTCTACGACCGCGAAAAAGGCAAAAAAGGGCGCCTTTCCATCCAGACCAACCCCCAACTCTACCGCAACCCGCAGGGCATCGCCGACCACGCCATCCACTTCAACACGCTGGCGGCTAACATGCAGGTAAAAGCCCCCGTCACCAAAGCCGGTATCGAAGCCATCGAAGAGGCCACTGCCAACGGCGTCTCCGTGAACGCCACCGTGTGCTTCACCGTGCCTCAGGCACTGGCCGTGGCTGAGGCAGTTGAACGCGGGCTAAACCGCCGTCAAGCCGCAGGAATGTCCATCGCGGAGATGTCACCGGTGTGCACCATCATGATCGGCCGCACTGATGACTGGATGAAGGCGGTTGCCAAACGCGACGGTATCGACATTGACCCGTCCATCCTGGATTGGGCCGGTATCGCCTGTCTCAAGCGTGCTTATGGCATCTTCCAGGAACGCGGCTATCGTGCCCGCCTGCTGGCTGCTGCCTACCGCCACCTGGGGCACTGGTCCGAATTCATCGGCGGCGACATTATCCTGACCATTCCCTATGATTGGCAGCTCAAGATCAACGCCAGTGATATCGAGGTTAAGGAACGTATGTCTGACCCGGTCGATCCAAAGTTCATCAGTGAGATGTGGGAGAAGATCCCCGACTTCCGCCGGGCCTACGAACCGGATGGTATGACGGTGAAGGACTTTGACACCTACGGCGCTACCGTGCGCACCCTGCGCGGGTTCATCGCTTCGTATCATGAACTACAGGGCGTGATCCGCGATTTCATGATCCCCAATCCGGACATCAAGCCAGCCTGATCCTATAACAACACGGAGAGAGTGATGACCACGATCAAATTAACCATGGCGCAAGCCATGATCCGCTTCCTGAAGAACCAATACGTTGAGCGGGACGGGGAAGAATTCCGCTTCTTTGCCGGTATCCTGGGCATCTTCGGTCACGGCAACGTGGCCGGCATTGGCCAGGCACTGCAGGAAAACCCGGATTTTAAATACATCATGGTGCGCAATGAGCAATCCGCGGTGCACATCGCCAGTGGTTTTGCCAAGGCGCGCAACCGCCTGCAGGCTTTCGTCTGCACCTCCTCGATCGGACCGGGCGCTACCAACATGATCACCGGTGCTGCCCTGGCCACCATCAACCGCCTGCCGGTACTGATCCTGCCGGGTGACATCTTTGCCCGCCGCAACGTTGCCCCTGTCCTGCAGCAACTGGAATCGCCCGCCACGCAGGATGTCAGCGTGAACGATTGCTTCAAACCGGTCTCGCGTTATTGGGACCGTATTTACCGTCCCGAACAACTGCTGACCGCGCTTCCCGAAGTCATGCGCGTGCTCACCTCACCAGCCGAGACCGGCGCGGTCACCCTGGCCCTGCCGCAGGACGTGCAGGCCGAAGCCTATGACTACCCGGAAGAATTCTTCCGCAAACGCGTCTGGCATATTGCCCGGCCGCTGTCAGACCGCGAGCAGCTCAAACGCGCCGTGGAGTTGATCAAAAGCTCCAGGCGCCCCCTGGTGGTGGCTGGCGGCGGAGTGCTCTTCAGCGGCGCAGAAAAGCTGCTGGACAAATTCACCCGGCAGACCGGCATCCCAGTGGGCGAGACGCAGGCCGGCAAAGGCTCGCTGGCCTTTGACCATCCCGCCTGCCTGGGCGCTATTGGCGCCACCGGCACCCTGGCAGCCAACCGCATCGCGCACGAGGCTGACCTGGTGATCGGCATCGGCACGCGCTACTCTGATTTCACCACCGCCTCCAAGACCGCCTTCCAGCACCCGGAGGTGCTTTTCATCAATATTAACGTCTGCGAAATGGACGCTTATAAACACAACGGCCTATCGCTTCAGGCGGACGCCAAAGCCACGCTGGAAGAACTATCCAAGGCACTCAAGGGATTTACGGTCACCCCAGAATATTCCGCCGAGGTGAAAGTCCTCAAAGCGGAATGGGAAGCCGAAACTGAACGCCTGTACCACCTGGACCACCTGCCTCTACCCGGGCAGAGCGAGATCATCTGTGCGTTATCGCAGTCTCTGGGTCCGCGTGATGTGATCCTGTCGGCAGCGGGCAGCCAGCCTGGCGACCTGCACAAGCTTTGGCGTACGCGCACACCCGGCAGCTACCACATGGAATACGGCTACTCCTGCATGGGGTATGAAATTCCAGCCTCCCTGGGCGTCAAGATGGCAGACCCGACCCGTGAGGTGTACGTTTGGGTGGGTGACGGCACTTACCTGATGAATCCCACCGAGATCCTCACCGCTGTCCAGGAAAGTCTGAAGGTCAATATCATCGTGGTGGATAACTCCGGCTTCCAGTCCATTGGCGGCTTGAGCGGCTCGTTGGGCAGCGCAGGTTTCGGCACGCGCTTCAACCAGCGCGATGCGCAAAGCGAACAACTCACCGGTGAGCGCCTGGTGGTGGATTTTGCCGCCAATGCCGCCAGTTTCGGGGTTGAAACCTTTACCCCCCAGAACATGACGGAGTTCAAGGACGTGTTGAAAAAGATCAAGCACCTGGACCACGCTTCCGTCACCGTCATCCGCGCTAACCGCGAGGTGCGCGTTCCGGGTTACGACTCCTGGTGGGACGTGGTGGTGGCGGAAGTCTCCAGCATGCCCGCCGTGAAGAAAGCGCGTAAGGAATACGAAGCGCATCAAAAAGACGAAAAGTACTTCCTGTGATCAGGAATCTATCACCAAGGAGAAAAATATGGGCATCAGGATTGGATTGATCGGAGCAGGCAGGATGGGGAAGGTATTCGCCAACACGCTGGCGTTTACCGTATCGGAGGTGGACCTGGTGGCGGTGGCGGACCCGAATGAGGAAGCGCTCAACGAGGTTTCCCACCGTTACAACATCCAGGCGAAGTACAAGGATTACCGTGCACTGTTGGATTCAAAAGACGTCGAAGCGGTGGTTATTACCTCTCCCACCGGAACGCACGCCGATGTGATCTGCGCGGCAGCCGCCGCCGGGAAGGATATTTTCAGCGAAAAACCGCTCTCCCAGGACCTGGCACAATGCGACCGGGCCATCGCGGCTGTGAAGCAGGCCGGCGTCAAGCTGCAAATGGGCTTTATGCGCCGTTTCGATCCCCCTTATGCTGCCGCCAAGCGCAAGATCCTGGAAGGGGTCATCGGCAAGCCGGTGATGTTTAAGGGTACCAGCCGCGACCCCATGCGCACCAGCCTAGAATTCGCCAAACGCGAGAACAGCGGCGGACTGATCGTGGACATGGGCGTACATGATTTTGACCTGGCACGCTGGCTGATGGACAGCGAGGTCACGCGGGTGTATTGCGAAGGCGCAGCGCTGGCGTTTCCTGAACTGAAGGAGGTCGGGGACATCGACAACGTGGTAGTCAACCTGCGCTTCGCCAACGAAGCCGTGGGCAACATCGACATGAGCCGCAACGCCGTTTATGGCTACGACATCCGTACGGAAGTACTGGGCAGCGAAGGCAGCTTATGGATCGGCTACCTGAAACAAACCCCCACCCTGGTGCTCACCCGCAACGGCGTAACGCATGATACCGTGCCCTACTTCATGGAGCGCTTCGGCATCGCCTACGCAGAGGAAGTGCGCGTGTTCGTGCGCCACATCCTGGAAAATACCACTCCCACGGTAAGCGGCGAGGATGCCCGCGCGGCCACTGCCATTGGAATCGCAGCCACCCGCTCCCTGGACGAAGAAAGACCTGTGCTGGTCAGTGAAGTGGAAATCCAGTAATCATCTTAATCAAAGGAGAAAGATCATGATCAAAATTGCCAATGCACCTTGCTCCTGGGGAGCCCTCGAGTTCGACCTGCAGGGCAAAGCCGCCACTTACGAGATCGTGCTGGATGAAATGCAAAAATCGGGTTATGCCGGCACCGAATTGGGCGACTGGGGCTTCATGCCCACCGATCCGGCTAAACTTAAAGATGAACTACAGAAGCGCTCACTCACCCTTTTGGGAGCCTTCGTGCCGGTGGCCTTAAACCACGTGGAAACACACCAGCAGGGCATTGAAGCTGCGCTGAAAGTAGCGCGCCTGTTATCCGCCGTGGAAGGCAGCACACCCTTTATTGTGCTGGCAGATGATAACGGCAAGATCCCACAGCGCACGCAAAACGCCGGCCGCATCACCCCGGAGATGGGTTTGAGCGAGGAAGAGTGGCTAGTGTTCGCCGCGGGTGTGGAGCGCATCGCGCGCGCCGTGCGCGAAGAGACAGGCCTGCGGCTGGTGTTCCATCACCACTGCGGCGGGTATGTGGAGACCGTTGCCGAGGTGGACAAGCTGCTCACCCTCACCGATCCCAAACTGGTGGGGTTGTGCCTGGACACCGGTCATTACCAGTTTGGCGGCGGAGACCCGCTCAAAGTGCTCAAGCGCAACAAGGGGCGCGTGTGGCACATGCACTTCAAGGATTGCGAACCCAGGGTCGCTGCGCAATCGCGCACCGAAGGTTGGGATTACTTTAAATCCGTTGAAAAAGGCGTGTTCTGCGAACTGGGTAAGGGCGCAGTGGACTTTCCGGCGGTCAAAGCTGAGCTGGAAGCCCAGGGCTTTGAGGGCTGGATCGTGGTGGAACAGGACGTGCTGCCCGGCATGGGCAGCCCCTACGAATCTGCCGTGCGCAACCGCGCTTACCTGGGTTCGATCGGTCTATAAATCAAGAAGGAATAAGGAGATACTATGGCAAGCGAGAAAAATATTCGTGTTGGCGTGATCGGCGCAGGGCGCATTGGCAAGATCCATGCGGAGAACCTGGCCACGCGCGTTCCGGGAGTTGAAGTAGTCGCGATCGCGGATGTGAACCTGGCGGCAGCGCAGGAGCTGGCAGCCAAATTGCACGTTCCTGTCGCGACAGATGATTACACCAAGATCATGGCAGACAAAAGCATTGATGCGGTGGCTATTTGCTCCTCCACCGCCACCCATTCCACCTTGATGATCGAAGCGGCCAACGCTGGCAAACACATTTTCTGTGAAAAACCGATCGATCATACCCTGGAGAAGATCGACGCTGCCATCGCAGCGGTCGAAAAAGCGGGCGTCAAGTGCCAGATTGGATTCAACCGCCGCTTCGACCCCAATTTCAAAAAGGTACGTGAGCTCGTTCAAACCGGCAAGATCGGTGCGCTGCACATCCTGCGCATCACCAGCCGAGACCCGGCTCCCCCTCCGGCTGAATACGTCAAAGGCTCCGGCGGCATGTTCCTGGACATGACCATCCACGATTTCGAC